>SKWE01000063.1 GCA_007129055.1 Syntrophomonadaceae bacterium | reverse complement strand
CCCTTTGAAGAAGAGGCTAATGTTGAGGCCGGAAGCTTATAGCTTTCTGACGGTAGCTGTTACCGGGTATACTTGTTATAATGGAATATCCTTACTAACCTGTAAGCGGTAGAGAAGAAGGTAGAAAGAATTGTCTAACAGCAATGCAGCATTTATCAGGGGAGCTACAATTTTAGCGGCAACAGGTATAGCTGCCCGTGTTATAGGGGCAGTATTCAGGATTGTCCTGGCCGCAATCCTGGGGGATGAGGGTATAGGCCTTTACATGTATGCCTACCCTATCTATTCCACCTTGCTGGTGGTATCTACAGCGGGTATACCGGTAGCGCTCTCGAAACTGATGGCTGAAAAAATAGCCTTAAACGATTACCCCTCAGCCTTAAGAATCTTCAGAATAGCATTTTTCATATTAACCCTGACAGGGCTTTTAATTACCCTTGTCTTAATTTTGGGAGCCAATTTTTTTGCTGCCGTAATTGTGAAAGATATGAAAGCAGTGTGGCCCCTGATAGCTATATCGCCTGCTATATTCTTTGTAACAATCATGGCCGCCATGCGGGGCTTTTTTCAGGGTCAGCAAAATATGCTCCCCACGGCAGTTTCACAGCTCCTGGAACAGCTGGTCAGGGTTGGTTTTTCTATATTCCTGGTAGTGCTGCTGCTGCCGATTGGCCTTGAATTTGCTGCTGCAGGGGCGACTTCAGGCGCTGCTGCCGGTGGATTAGCCGGTCTGATATACCTTACTATTTACTATTGGCGTAGAAAGAAACAAATTTCAGATCACCTGCACTTGGAGCCCGGGCAGAGTTTCGATCCGGCTGGTAAAATTGTCTCAAGGATCTTCAGCCTGGCAATCCCGGTAACAATCGGGGGATTGGTAGTGCCGCTTATTTCTTTAATAGATCTTGCAGTAGTGCCGCGACAGCTGCAGGCCGCCGGGTATGATTTAGAAACTGCAAGGGCACTTTACGGTCAGTTAACCGGTATGGCCGGGCCGATTGTTTATTTTCCCAATGTTATCGCCCTGGCAATAAGCATCAGCCTTGTTCCTGCTATTTCAGAGGCATTTGCCTTGAAAGACATGCGCTTAATACAGAGTCGCACTTCTATTGCCGTCAAGCTGACAGTCCTTTTTTCACTCCCTTCTGCACTCGGCCTCTACTTAATGGCCGAACCGATCTCTGTTTTGCTCTATAATAATGCAGCGGCCGGTTATTCTTTGGCATACATGTCGTGGACAGTTATACCTTTATGCCTTTATGTAGCAACAACCGGCCTGATTCAAGGGCTTGGGAAGCCGATTATTCCTGCCCTGAACATGTTTATTGGCGGCCTGGTAAAAATAGTTCTTGCCTGGTACTTAACCGCTATACCTGCACTTAATGTGGGCGGTGCAGCATTGGCATCATTAATCGGTATTGGAGTTGCTGCCGCCTTAAATCTTAATTATGTTGCCCGGTTTACCGGTTGGCGCGGTCGCCCTAAAGAACTTATAGCTCTTCCCCTTATTGCTACTGCAATAATGGGGCTGTTTGTCTTAATCTCATACCGTGCGATAATATTTTTTGGGGAATCCCACTTTTCAGGGGGCTTGTTAAACGGATTAGCAGTATTAACTGCTATTGCCAGCGGTATTGCCCTGTACAGCCTGGCTTTATTACTACTTGGGTCAATAAGAAGAGAAGAACTGCAGCAGCTTCCATTTCTGGGAGCCCGGTTAGCAAAATTTTTCGAAAGGTTAGGTCTATTAAAAAATACCTGATGGAGTTGATTGTTTATGGGTAAAATTATTGTAATCGGCCTTGGCCCCGGAAATCCGGGCAGCCTGACCAGGGAAGCCCTGGGCCACCTGACATCCGGTTGCCCTGTATATTTCCGCACCATGCGGCACCCTTCTGCCCGCTATTTGGCGGGAAAAACCTTGAAATACAGGAGTTTTGATCACCTCTATGAAAAAAGTGAAAGCTTTAATTCCGTATATCGATTGATAACCGGCAGCTTGATCAAGGCTGCAAAACAGAGGGGGACTATTTGTTATGCAGTTCCCGGCCACCCCCTGGTTGGGGAGGCGACAGTTGAAAAGTTAAGGCTTGAAGCTCCCCGCAGGGGGGTGAAGGTAAAAATAGTAGAAGGGCTTAGCTTTCTTGAGCCAATTTTTACCTGTCTCGGGATTGATTTGCTTGATGGGGCAACCATCCTTGATGCCCTGGCCCTGGATAGTTTAAAGGAACCGGTCAAGAATCATTTAATTCTTGCCCAGGTTTATAACCGCAGGCTTGCTTCACGGGTTAAGCTGTCTTTACTGGAGCTTTACCCTGCGGATTACCCGGTTAAAATAGTATGGGCGGCCGGAATGCCGGGACAGCAGGTCGTAAACACAACACTTTGCTCTTTAGACAGAACCGGGGACTTTAACCACCTTACTACAGTCTACCTTCCGCCATATACAGGCAGGATCACAGGAGACCTGATAGAGGTTATGTCCCGTCTGCGTTCGGAGGATGGCTGTCCCTGGGATAAAAAGCAGGACCATCAAAGCCTCAGGCAGTACCTGGTTGAAGAGGCTTACGAGGTTGTGGCTGCCATAGACAGCGGCAGCGATGGTGAATTGATGGAAGAACTGGGTGATGTTCTGCTGCAGGTTATATTTCACAGCCAGATTGCAAAAGAAGAAAACCGCTTTGATTATTACGGGGTGGTTAATTCTATCGTTGCAAAGCTGATCCGCCGTCATCCCCACGTCTTTGGTGAAGGTTTTGCTGAAAACCCGGCCCAGGTAAAGATTCTCTGGGAACAGATTAAAGTTAATGAACGGGGTAGTGTAAAACCGTCTAAGAGGATTGAAGTTGATCAGGGGCTTCCCGCCCTGCTTAAAGCATATAAAATCCAGAAAAAGGCTGCAGAAATGGGTTTTGACTGGCCTACGGTAATTGGACCCCTGGACAAGGCCAGGGAAGAACTTGCTGAATTGGAGGAAGCCTGCAGAAGTGGGATATATTCTGCTGTTGAAGAAGAGTTGGGAGATTTTCTTTTTACCGTTGTTAACCTGGCCCGGTTTTTAAAAGTAAACCCGGAACTTGCCCTGGGCAAAACCATAGCAAAGTTTCATGAAAGGTTCAGTTATGTTTTGGAAAAGGTGGATGAATCTGGAAAACAAATATCAGAGTTTTCACTGGAAGAGTTGGACAAATGGTGGGAAGATGCTAAAAAAATAAGGAAAATACGTAAATAAAGAAGGAATCTTGGAGGCAAGAGCGAATAAGCATAGTTATTAGGAAATTTTATTTTGTATGAGGAGGGCTTTATAAGTGAATAAGTCTGAACTGGTAGATCTTGTTGCAGAAAAAACGGAAATGTCAAAGAAGGATAGTGAAAAAGCGGTTAAGGCAGTTCTGGACAGCATTACAGAAGGTCTAACCCGCGGTGATAAGGTACAGCTGGTTGGCTTCGGTACATTTGAAGTAAGAAGCCGTAAAGAGCGTGAAGGACGCAATCCTGCCACAGGGGAAAAAATTAAAATTAAAGCTTTGAAAGTACCAGCGTTCAAGCCGGGCAAAGCCTTAAAAGAGAAGGTTAAATAATTATAGTTAATAGGTAATTGACGTTATAAATACTGAGAGTTCCTCCTGCCCGGCGCAGGGGGAATTTTCTTGTTGTTGCAGGAAAAAAGCCCCTGGTGTCGAAGGAATTATAAAAATATGGTAATAAGCTGTGATCTAATGTGAAAAATATGAGAAAAAAGGCTATAAAATCTAAAGATACAGTATCAGCAATCCCCGGCCGTTACAAAAAAAACAGTTACAGTATATACCGGCTGATTTCTGTTGTGGGGTTTTTGTTTATTGTATGTCTTTTAATAGTTATTGCGAGTCAGTATGTGCAGCAGTTAAGGGTAAGGCAGGAGTTGGCTGAGCTTGAAGCCAGGATTGAAATGAGTAAAGAAAAGCATGAGTCCCTGGAAATTGAGATTGAGCGTCTCCAGGAGCTGGGATATATTGAGTCCCAGGCCCGTGAAAGGTTGGGGCTGGTTAAGCCCGGAGAGCTCATATTCCAGCTTGAGGATTGACAATATTAGATAAATAGGTATAATAACTATAGCCTTTTTGAAATTAAAATAAGGAGGAGTTTTTTATCAAGAAAGAAGTCGTTGTTGGCAGCATAGTGGAAGGGGTGATTACCGGTATAACAAAGTTTGGGGCATTTGTCGAACTTCCTGGAGGAACCACAGGACTGGTACACATATCAGAGATCGCCGATGAATACGTCAAAGACATTAATGATTTTTTTAAGAAAGCAGATAAAGTTAAGGTTAAGGTATTGTCGGTTGAAGGTAACGGTAAAATAGGGCTTTCCATCAGGCAGGCTGTAGAAGGCGCTTCATCGCAGAAGCGTAGTCCAAGGAGCAAACCTGCTGCGGTGAATAAGGCTTCATTTGAAGATAAAATGAATCGCTACCTTAAAGAGAGTGACGAGCGTTTGCTCGATTTAAAACGGAATACGGAATCAAAAAGAGGCGGCGGCCGCGGTTCTTTTCGGGAAGCTTTTTAAATAGTAGGGTATGATATTCGTAGATTGAAAAGCACTCTGGTAAAGGGTGTTTTTTTATCTTTATTTCCTAATGGTAGTGATAGCAGGTTATGATGTATCAAAAATTTTTTGACTATGTTCATGAAAAAAAATTACTAACTGCCGGGGATGGAGTAGTTATTGCTGTATCAGGCGGGCCGGACTCCCTATGCCTTCTTCATTTAATGTGCAGGTTGTCAAAACAGCTCAATTTAATATTGATTGTTGCCCATTTAAATCACTGTCTTCGTCCGGAAGCTGAAAAAGAAGCTCTGGGTGTTAAAGCATTAGCAGAAAAGTTGTCTTTACCGTTTGTTACCAAAACAGTTGATATCAAAAAGTTAAAAAAGGAAAAAGGTATTTCTGAAGAGGAGGCTGGCAGGCTGGCCCGCTATAGCCTGCTTTTTGATGTTGCCAGGGAATACAATGTCTCTAAAATTGCCCTTGGCCATCACCTTGATGACCAGGCAGAAACTGTACTTTTTAATATAATTCGCGGTACAGGTCCCGATGGATTAGCTGGCATATTACCCCTGTCCACAAGAGGCAATTATAAGTTGATCCGCCCGCTGCTTTGTTTCAGGAGAACTGAAATTGAAGGATTTTGCCGTGAACTAAACCTT
>SKWE01000098.1 GCA_007129055.1 Syntrophomonadaceae bacterium | reverse complement strand
GTAATACTGACAGCCGGTGAGCTCATAATATCTTTTACTTTTTGCATAGTCATGCCTCCCAATATAATGTTATAAACTGAAGATTGGTATACACCTGGTTAAGCTTATTCTACAAAATGTTTGCGTAATCCTTCCTCAGATTTCTATTGAAAGGCCATGGCGTCAACAAATATGTCCTGGAAATCCGGACGGGTGGAAAGCTCCAGGTGTTCAACTTTTTCAGGCAGGCCTGCAGCACGGTTGCGTATTGCCTTTGATGCAAGAGCCATCTTGGATCCATCACCTGCCGCGTTGCCGACAGCGATAATATTATCTAATGGCAGTTGTGGCAGCAGTCCGATTTTTAAGGCGCTTTCTTTGCGCACGTAGTTGCCGAATGCTCCGGCAAGTAAAACTTTATCAAGATCTGTTTCGCTGATTCCCGCTTCCTTAAGCAGGATCATCAGGCCGGCATAAATTGCTCCCTTGGCCAGCTGCAGCTCTCGCAGGTCCCCCTGGGTAAGGACGATGTCTTCCCCGGAATCTGATTCCTCCGCGTTTACCAGTATAAATTCATAGCCGCCGTTGCCTTTCCGCAGCCTCTTTTTGAAATGATCTGCCACTTTATCCGGGTTTTCTTCAGGATTGACAAATCGTCCGCTGGGTTCGACAAGCCCGGCATCAAGCAGGGCGGCAGCGCCATCTATTAGCCCCGAACCGCAAATCCCGCATGCCGGGGCATCATCAATAGTTTTAACTACGATATCTCCGTCCAGGTAATCAACTGATTCAATAGCGCCGGATGCTGCCCTCATACCGTGCTTAATCTGCGCTCCTTCAAAAGCCGGGCCGGCTGCTGTTGAACAGGCCATTAGCCTGCCATTGGCTTTTAAAACAAGTTCCCCGTTTGTTCCGATGTCGATTGCAGCACACCTGTCGCTGCGTTGGTCCATCCCGGCGGCCAGGATTACTCCCACAGTATCAGAGCCCACATAGCCGGCGATGTTGGGTAAGAAAGTAACCCTTCCTCCCGGGTTTATCCTAATACCCAGTTCGCCAGCCTCAACTTCTAAAGCCCTGCTGTAAGCAGGAATGAAGGGGGCAGGGGCCAGGTAGGTAGGATCAATACCCATGAAAAGGTGGCTCATGGTAGTATTGCCCACCGCTACCAATTCATATATCCTGTCCCGGGCAACCCTCGTTTCCTTCATCAGCTCTTTAATTATTTTATTCACTGCTTCAATTACTTTACCCTGCAGCTGCTTTAAGTTTTCGGCGCTTTCTGAAGCATGGGTTATCCTGGAAATAACATCTGCACCATAGGCGTTTTGCGGGTTTGTGGTTGCCGAAACTGCGATTACTGAAGCATCCGTAAGATCAATCAGCGATCCCATAATTGTCGTGGTTCCTATATCAAAAGCTAACCCATATACCTGTTCAGTAGTATTTCCTGGTTCAACAGAAATAATCCTGTTGCCGCTAATTGCTGCTGTAACGTTATATGAATTGCCGCGCAGCAGCTTTGGCAGGGAGGCTATCTCCCTGGTGCTAATCTCCAAATCAGGACGCCCAAGTTTTCCCAGCAATCTCTCAAGGTCAGCCGTCTGATCTTTAACCGCGGGACGGTCAAGTTTTAATTCAATTTTTTCGATGACCGGATCGCATTCCAGTTTTTCAACCCCGCCAGCCAGGCTTGTTTTACGCAGGTGAGCATCTTTTTGCACCGGAACTTCTATGGTCATATTGCCTTCAACGGTTCTCTGGCAGGCCAGGATCCAGCCTTTTTCCAGGTCTGATGCAGATAGATGTTTTTTTTCCGAAGATGTAGGTTCAGTGTTTTCACCGGCAGTAAGCTTTACCCTGCACTTACCGCAGGTTCCCCTGCCAGCGCAGTCGCCTTCAATATAGAGGCCGGCCTGGTCAGCAGCCTTAAGTATGTCAGTTCCTTTTTCGACTTCAACTTCTTTATTCTGTGGGGTAAAAATAACTTTAGGCATCCTATCACAACTCCTTTAAAAATAAATAAAGCAACCTGTTGCAGGTTGCTCCTTTTTGGTGCGCCCGCAGGGATTCGAACCCCGACTTCAGGCTCCGGAGGCCTGCGTGATATCCCTTTCACCACGGGCGCCTGATAATACAGCACATTGCCATAATACCACCTGTAAATAGTCAAGTCAAACAAGTTCACCGTCTAATATTTTACAACTTACCGGTTCTGGGTTTGTCCTGGTTGTTGTCATGAGCGCGGTTAATTGATATTATTTCTACAGTGTTATTATTTCAGCGGGGAGGTTTAACCTTGTATACAGACTATACCAGCCATTACCTTAATAATGGAATCAGGCTTATATTTATGCCGACAGATAAATTCAAAACTATATCGATAGGATTGTTTTTACACCAGGAGTTAAGCGCCGGATTGGCTGCAAAAAATTCACTTCTGCCTTCGGTATTGGAGCAGGGGTGCAGGGCTTACCCCGATTTTCTAACTCTGCAGAGAAAGCTGGAAAGCTTATATGGTGCTCAACTGGGGACCGATATCATTAAAAGCGGCGAACGTCACATTATGGCTTTTACCCTTGAAACAGCCCATGACCGTTTCCTGGGTGAAGAATCGGATTTACTTAACGAGGGCATGGCTGTCCTTAGTTCTGTTGTTTCAGATCCACTGGTCGAAGGAGATTCTTTCAATGAAGCCTATGTCAGGCAGGAAAAAAACCAGCTGATCAAAGATATCAGGGCTATGCTAAATGATAAAATTACTTATGCCCTTGAACGATGCCTGGCCCTGATGTGCGCGGAAGAAAAATTTGGAGTTTTTAAGCTTGGGAAAATTGAGGATTATGAGAATATAGGTTCTGCAGAGCTGTACAGCTACTACAGGGAAGTTTTTTCAAAGAATCCTCTTGACCTGTATGTTGTTGGAGATCTTGAACCGGGCAGGGTAATAGAGGCTGCAGAATCAGCTTTTGATTTCAAGCGTTCTGAAGCGTTGGAGACCCTGGATGAAACAGATATTATGCGACCAGTAAAGGAAACTCAGTATTATGAAGAAGCAATGACAGTCAATCAGTCTAAACTGGTTTTAGGTTACAGGACCTACACCGGTTTTAAAGATAGCCTGTACTGTCCTTTGCTGGTTTACAGCGGAGTCCTTGGCGGGTTTCCCCATTCCAAGCTGTTTATGAAAGTCAGGGAAGAAGCAGGTCTGGCTTACTATATTCACTCAAGGCTTGAACAGCACAAAGGTTTAATGGTTATTTCTGCCGGTATTAATCATGAAGATAAGGACAAGGCCTCTGAAATTATCAACAGGCAGCTTTTGGACATGGCAGAAGGTGACATTACCGATACCGAACTTGACAATACGAAGAGGGGTTTAATCAACCAGCTTCGCTCCCGGCAGGACAGTCCGCACCAGCTTATTTCCTTTCATCTTGACGGGGAAATCGGCGGGCGAACATACACAATGAATGAAATAGCTGAAGGCATTGAAGCGGTGGAACGTGAAGATCTTATAAAAGTGGCTGACAGAATAAAGGCAGATACAGTGTTTTTACTGAGGCCTAAGGCAGAAGGAGGGGTATAAATGGCAGACAACTGCAGGCTTATAGAAAACAGGGAACTTCAGGAGTCCCTATATCATTACAGGGTCAGCCCGGGAATGGATCTTTATGTTTTACCCAGGGCTGGGTACCAAAAAAAATATGCCGTATTTTCTACACGGTTCGGTTCCATCGACAACAATTTCAGGGTTGAACCTGATAAGGATTATACAACCCTTCCAGACGGTGTGGCCCACTTCTTGGAGCATAAGCTTTTTGAAGATGAGCAGGGCAATGTATTCGATCGATTCGCTTCCCTGGGGGCATCTGCCAATGCCTATACTTCATTTACCCAGACGGCATATCTTTTTTCCTGCACGGCAAACTTTGAACAGAGCTTAACACAGTTGTTGGACTTTGTACAGGATCCTTATTTTACTGATCAAACAGTTCAGAAAGAACAGGGCATAATTGGACAGGAAATTAAAATGTACGAAGACCATCCACACTGGCAGGTCTTTTTTAACCTGCTGGCGGGCTTATACTGTGAGCATCCCGTGCGCAATGATATAGCCGGAACAGTTGAAAGTATTTCTCAAATCACGCCGGAGTTGCTGCACCGCTGCTACAACACGTTTTATCATCCCAGCAATATGGCGCTTTTCGTGGTGGGAGATGTAAATCCTGAAGCTGTGGGCAAACAGGTAGAGGAAAACCTGGCTGATCGTAATTATAAGCCTTTGGGAACTATTGTGCGCAGCTACCCGGAAGAGCCGGACAGGATTAAGCAGGAAAGAACGGTCCAGGATCTGGTTGTTTCAGAACCGATAATTTATGTTGGTTTCAAAGATATGGTTGTGGGTAAACTGCAGGGAAGAGACTTAATGCGCAGGGAAATACTGATGGAACTACTGCTCGATATTCTCTTCGGTTCAAGCGAAGAACTATATAACGAGCTATACAGGGAAGACTTGATAGATGAAAATTTCGGTTCAGAATATACAGCCGAGATCAATTACGGTTACAGCATGATCGGCGGCGAAACGGGAGATCCCGAACAGCTTTACAGGCGAATTATGACCGCTATTGCCCAGATCAGGAAATCGGGTATCAGTGAAGAACAGTTTGAACGTCACCGGCGTAAAGTGCTGGGTGGATATATCAGGCGTTTCAATTCGCTGGAGTTTATAGCCAACAACTTTTTGGCCTACCGCTTCAGGGGCACAGACCTGTTTCAGCTTCCTTCAATACTGCATGAAATCAGCCGGGAAGAGGCCATGGCGTTAATCGAAGAAAACCTGGATCCGGCCAGGCATGCTGTATCGATTATCATGCCGGACAGCAGTTCTTAATATCCTTATAAGGCTTGCATTTTTACCAGGTTCGGTTTAAGATATAACCTATACTGTGCACATATGTGTGCACAAAGTAATTGGGAGGCCGAACCATGAATAATAATTTTACCCGCTATGTAAACCCGCACCTGGGTGAAATGCTGGAAAGCATAAAGCTCGATCAGGAATATGTAAGAGGAGAAGGCTGTAATTTATACGACAGCAAAGGTACCCGTTACCTTGATTGTATAGCCGCATATGGCGCATTGCCCTTTGGGCACAATCCCCAATCAATTTGGGATGCTATAAACAGGTTCAGGGACTCCGGGGAGCCAAG
>SKWE01000248.1 GCA_007129055.1 Syntrophomonadaceae bacterium | reverse complement strand
TAGCGCTCGAATATCGGTTCTTTGTCCCGGTAGTATTTAACCTTTGATTTTAAATGGGGAGATATGTAGTCTACTATTTCCCTTACTTTATCGTACTCATGTTCATTATCAATTAGGAAGCTACTAAACTCTTCGACAAACAGGTCCCGGGCTATCCGGCAGGTAAGAGAGAGATCCTGGTAGAGAATAGCCGGCGATTCCTTCTGCTGGAACCTGGTAGAGATACGGTTCCAAAGCTGGACCAGGAATTGCAGATCCTGCTCCATAATACTTGTTTCAACCCCTTCAGCCACTGTCCTGACTATCAGGCCCAGGTCAGGGGGTTTCATTATTTCAACTTCGCGCCTTAGCCGATCGCGTTCGGCCTGGCTTTCAATTCTTCTTGAAACACCGATATAGTCGGCACCGGGAACAAGCACCAGGTAGCGTCCCGGTATGGTAATCTGCCCGGTTACCCTGGCTCCTTTACTACCATGCGGTTCCTTGATTACCTGAACCATTATATCTTCCCCAACCCGCAGAAGTTTTTCAATCGGGCTGCGTGCCGGGGGCGGGCTTTCGTCATCCCAGTCGGTGAAAATATCGTCTACGTAAAGAAAGGCATTCTTTTCCAGCCCTACATCGACAAACGCTGCCTGCATGCCGGGCAGCACGTTGGCCACAGTGCCCTTGTAGAGGTTTCCGACCACCCTGTGCTGCAGGGGTCTTTCTATGTCAAGCTCAACCAGTTTCCCGCTCTCCAGCAGGGCTACCCTGGTTGCCCTGTTATCGCAGTTTACAATTATTTTCTTATCCATTCCAATTCACATCCTTTCAGTCTGAAGCTGATAAGGGGTTATCTGTAAATATTAATTTCTCCCTGTGAATCTGCCATTCGTGCAGCCCCGGCATTTCAGCAGGTGCTTCTCCCTGAAGCTGCTCCAGGAAAAACACAGGAGATATACCTCCCTGGCTACCTGCTTCCAGTTCAAGCATTAATTCAAGACCAGTGATTTTCTCATAACAGATCTCCGCCTTTTTTATAAAGGGCCGCACATTTGTGGAAACGATCTTTTTCTTTTTATTTGTACGTTTCATCACAATTTCCTCTTTTGACAATAACTTTTCCAGTGATTCTTTAATATAACTGATTTTGCCATCATCGGGAGATGTTTCTTTTAGTTTAGCCCGGTATGAAGCAGCCCTGACCAGGGCGGCTATGGAAGGCGCTTCTGTTGAAACTAAAAATGCGTTTGTTAGTTCCAGGCCCTTTGGCAGCTGGAAAGCAAGTTTTTCTATAAAGAAACCGGGCTCTATCGTTTCACTGAAATAAACTTCACCAAATTCCTGGCCTGCCGTTACTCCAAGAGGAAGAGGGAGAGCAAGTGTAAAACGCGGATGAGGACTATAGCCCTGACTATATTCAAGTGGCAGGTTGCTCCTGCGCAGGGCCCTGATGAAGAGACGCAGCATATCCAGGTGTGAAATATAGGCCAGTAAAATATCCCTGGTAAAGGTAAAACGTATTCTGCTCATTTATTACTCTCCTGATCCCGGTTATGGCCGATCGCTTTTTTGTGTTCTTCTATAAAAACTTCTTTTTCTGTCAGGCAGTCCAGGTGATCCCAGGGCAAACAATCCTGATATTCAAATCTTCGATATGCATAGTCTTCCATTTTCAGGTTGGCCTGATTAAAAGCCTGCTGCCAGCGCTGAAAAGAAAAATGCTCCGACCAGCCGTCAAAACGACAACCTGCCTGCACAGCCTTTTCAAGCGCTAAAGAGAGCCTTCTGTCTCCCCTGGCGAAAACAGCTTCCAGGTAGCTCGCCTGAGAATCGTGCCAGCTGTAATCAACACCGCGCATATTATTGAATCCACTGCGCAGTATTTCCTGCCTTTCCTTAACTATGGACAGCTCCAACTGCGGTTCCCATTGAAAGGGTGTATGTGCCTTTGGTATAAATGTTGAAACAGATACAGATATAGCGATACTGCCCCTGGCCCGGCGCTTAAAGCTATGCCTGATTTTTTGACAGAGTGTGAGGATGGCTTCCACATCATCGTTCGTTTCGGTAGGAAGTCCAATCATAAAGTATAGTTTGAATCCCTGCCAGCCTGCATCAACAGCATCTCCCAGGGCAGAAAAGATTTCTTCTTCACTGATATTTTTCCTGATCACCTTCCTCAGCCTTTCTGTTGCTGCTTCAGGGGCAAAGGTAAGACTGCTGCGTTTTCCATGATGAAGCGTGTCTGCCAGTTCAACCGAATAAGAATCAAGACGCAGCGAGGGAAGGCTGCATTTTACCCTGCCTGGAGATAATACTTTATCCATCTCTTTTACCAGTTCATCTATAGAAGGATAATCAGTGCTGCTGAGTGAAGATAGTGAAATTTCATCATACCCGGTACCCTGGATCAGCGATTCTGATAACTGCAGTATTCTATCCATGCTTCTTTTTCGAACAGGCCGGAATATATACCCGGCCTGGCAAAAGCGGCAGCCCCTGGCACAACCCCTGAACAGCTCCACAACTGCCCTGTCATGGACAGCCTGAATATAGGGCACTACCGGTGAAGTTGGATAGGGCGCCTCATCAAGCAGGGCAATAAAGCACTTTTTAACAGCATCAGGGGCCTGTGTTTCAAGTTTTTTTATCTCCGTAAGCATTCCCTGTTTATAAAGCGGTTGATAAAATGAGGGAACGTAAACTCCTTTACAGGTTGAAAGTTGCAGAAGCAGATCTTTCTTTGAGGAAACAGTTTTTTTAAGCCTGCCAAGTTCCGAAAGCAGCTCCGGCAGAATTTCTTCTGCTTCACCGAGGATAAAAAGATCAAAGAAAGGCGCCAACGGTTCGGGATTATAAGCACAGGGGCCCCCTCCGATAACCAGGGGATAATCCATGCTGCGGTTATCACTGTAGAGAGGAAGACCGGCAAGATCAAGCATGTTAAGAACATTGGTATAGCTGAGCTCATATTGCAGTGAGAACCCGATAACATCAAATACTGATAAAGGTTTTTTACTTTCAAGGGCAAAAAGAGGCAGTTTGTTTTCCCGCAACAGGTTTTCCATATCGGAAGCCGGGGCAAAAACCCTCTCCATTAACAAATCATCGTGCAGGTTGACACTGTGATAAAGAATCTTGAGGCCCTGGTTGGACATTCCTACTTCATACAGGTCGGGAAAAGCGAAAACCATTTTGGCACTGACAGATGAATGATCTTTCAGGCAAGAATTCCATTCATTCCCCAGGTAACGGGCCGGTTTCTGAACCCTGCTCAAAAGATCATTAATTACAACTTCTTCTGAAAACATTTTTTCTCCCTGCAAGCCAAATATTTTGTTTGCGCATATCAATATTTGATATATGCAAATACTTTTCTCTTACCTTACTTTTAAATGCATAATAACACATAAAACCTATAATTGTAACGCTCTGAGCTAACATGCTACTCTCTGACAACCCAGGCATAATAAAATATCAAGTATTTTCATAACCACAGATTTGAATTTTACAACAGCCCTTTTTCCCTGAAGCTAAAAAAACAGCCATCACCAATAATTATATGATCCCTGACAGTTATGCCAAGAATATTGCCGGCATCAACTAGCCTCCTGGTAACCTCTAAGTCTTCCTGGCTGGGAGATGGATCACCGCTGGGATGGTTATGGAATAGGATGACTGATGCCGCACTTTTTTTGAGCGGGATAGAAAATATCTCCCTGGGATGAACTATGGAAGCATTTAAACTGCCAACCGATATTTCCTCCCTCGATATGATACGATTTTTGATGTTAAGCAGTAAAATCTTAAAATACTCTTTTTTCTTGTAACGCAGTTCCTCCATAAAAAGGTCTGCCGCCTGCTTCGGGCTGGTAATACTTCCTGAATCTTCTCTTGGTGTTGTCGCAAGCCGGCTGCCCAGTTCAAGGGCAGCTTTAATGGTAACAGCTTTATCCGGCCCTATGCCTTTGTTTTTTTGCAAATCTTCAAGTGATTGATCGGGAAGATTTCTTAGACCTCCACCACGGGCAAGCACTCTTGTTGCAACCTGGACCGCCGACTCATTTTTACTGCCAAGGCGCAATAGTATTGCCAGCAGTTCAGCATTTGAGAGCGCGCCTGCGCCCAGCATCTGCAGCTTTTCCCTCGGCCTTTCTTCAGCAGGCATATCCCTGATCATTACAGAATCGCTATTCATGATCGTCTTCCTTTCTATCCTGTTACAATGTATGGTGTGTCTTTTTCAGCAGATCATCAAGCAAACTAAGCGGTAAACCGACCACATTAAAATAGCATCCTTCAATTTTTTCGATGAAGAGCGCTGCTTTGCCCTGGATTCCATAGGCTCCTGCCTTATCAAAGGGCTCATCACTTTCTATATAGCGATCTATTATTTCGGCAGTTAACTTCTTCATCCATACTTTTGTCTCAGCAAACGAGCTTGCCTCCCTCCCTTCATTTAGATTAATGATATGTAAACCTGTTATAACAAGGTGATGATCGCCATTTAATAAATGGAGCATTTCCCGCGCCTCCGCCTTGTTCCGTGGTTTGCCAAGGATTTTACCCTTGTGCACAACCAGCGTATCGGCAGCCACCACAACCCCCGTTTCCAGTTGATCGGCTACGGCATGGGCCTTTAGAGAAGCCAGGGAAAGAGCTAATTGGCCGGGGGGAACCTTCTGATCAATTACTTCTTCAACCTGGGGAATAACTATCTCAAATTTTACTCTCACCTGCCTGAGTAGTTCTGCGCGCCTGGGAGAAGCCGAGGCCAGGTAAAGCTTCATTTGGCCGGCCCCCTTCCAGCTTTGTTCAGCATTCTGCCGGTAACCCCTTCAAGATAATAAGCAGTTATTCCGGTGAATATACCGGTTGGCACTGATAATAGCAAAAGCAGGGGATAGTATCCTTTGAACAGATCCGGGTTTGAGATTATCAGGCTGGCCATGGCTAGCTGGGTCAGGTTATGAACTGCGGCTCCTGTTACGCTGACAGAAATCAGGCTTACAAAGCCTTTCTTCTGCAGCATCAGCACCAGGCCCATGGCCAGGCAGCTGATTATTCCCGCAGAGATGCTCAACCAGAATCCAAAACCAAACAGGCCACCAATAAACAAACTACCCAGCACCGACCTTAAAATAGAAACAAGCAGCGCGCTGCGCAGGCCAAAGAGAATTAAGGCCAGGATAGTAATGATGTTAGCTAAGC
>SKWE01000082.1 GCA_007129055.1 Syntrophomonadaceae bacterium | reverse complement strand
TTTCTGAAAACTTTGCATTGATGTCCACTCGTCCTCACGATGTTACCCTGGATGACATAGTGGGTTCAGGGGCAGGTATAAGTATTTTTGACAATTCTGTAGCAGATGTGGTAGGTAATAACTTCACTGGCAATATAGCCCTTAAATTCGGTGGTGGACTGTTTGCTTTTCAAAATGTAACAATAGATATGAGGGATAATGATTTCATCGCTAACATAGCTGAAACCGGTGGGTCGTTTATTGCTCTTAATGCAGTAATTGAAACAGGAGACCCCGATGAAAACCGTTATGTAGACAACGCCCCTGAAGGGATAGATGCAGAAGACTTTGATCCTGAGAGTTTAGTCCCAGATGATTTGGAAGATGAAGAGTGATGATTTAGCAAATGGGGATTAGAATAGGGAATAAAAGGGAAGACGATAGGCTAAAAGGGATGTCTGATCAGGAAGAGGAAAATTTCTGTAGTTTATTACAACTGTTAAATAGTAATTGCTAATAGGGCCGCTCAGTTGGATGAGCAGCCCTATTTTTTTCATTAAAATATACTTAAAAGATTTGAAGAAACTTGCAATATGGTTTTTTGCCAAAGTAAGACGATAGCAGGACAATATTTCTTGTTCCCGTGTCTGTTCCCGTGCGCTAAACAAATAGGTTTACATCCGAGTTTTCGGCGGCATCAAGGTAGGTTGCCACGCCGGCGTACTCAATGCCGTCGAGCAGTTCTTCTTCGCTGATGCCCATAATATCCATGGACATGCGGCAGGCAACCAGGCGAACGCCTTCATCCATCGCCTGCTGCAGCAGCATTTCCAGGGAATCCACGTTTTTGTTTTTCATCACCATGCGAATCATTTTCGGCCCCATCCCGGCCATGTTCATCTTGGAAAGGCCCAGCTTTTTGCTGCCCCGGGGCATCATTTTACCGAACATTTTATCCATGAACGGTTTTCTGACCTTCACATTTTCATTTTTTCGTAAAATATTCAAGCCCCAGAAAGTGAAGAAAAGGGTAACCTTGCGGCCCATTGAGGCAGCGCCGTTGGCGATAATCAGGGAAGCCAGGGCTTTGTCCAGTTCGCCGCTGAAGACGACTATGGTTTTGTCATTCTGTGCTTGCCCTGCTGCGGCCGTGGGAGCAGACAGGTTTTGGTTAACGGATGTTCCATTGCCGCTCCCCTTTTGGATCAGGGCTGTAAATCCCTTGCCATCATGGCCTCTTTCAAGCAGAATATTGCCCGTTCGCTGGCACCATGAATCGATGTCGGCAGAAAAACCGGGGTCGGTAGCGCACACGGAAAGGACGGCCCCTGCGGGCATTTCGTTCATTTTCTTAAAAACCTGCATGATCGGGCCCGGGCATTGCAGCCCGCAGAGGTCAAGCTTGATGCAATCTTCCGCTTTTATATCACCTGCCGGTTGGTTTTGGGTGGCGCTGTTTTCCATAATCTCTTCTACTCCTCCGTTGTCCATCTCTTTTTGCAGGGCCTGGTAGATGCGATATCCGCCGTTTAAATTGCGCACTTTTTTAAAACCGTTTAAAGACAGGATGCGCAGGGCCAGGTAAGAGCGCAGCCCCACGCTGCAATAGGTTACAATTTCTATTTCTTTATCAAGCTCGCCAAGGCGGCCCCGCAGTTCGCCCAGGGGAATATTGATTGAACCGTGAATGGCGCCCAGCTCATTTTCTTCTGTTTCGCGAACATCGAGAACCTGTATGGTGCTTCTTTTCTCCGGGTCCAGCAGCTCAGCGGCTTCCGCTGTTTTGTAATCCCCTTTCAGCTTGTTGGAAGCGACAAAACCGGCCATGTTTACCGGATCTTTCGCCGATGAATAGGGCGGCGCGTAGGCAAGTTCCAGTTCCTGCAGGTCGTAAACGCTAAGGCCGCTGCGCAATGCGGTGGCCAGTACATCAATTCTTTTTTCAACCCCCTCAAAGCCGACAGCCTGGGCTCCGTAAATTTTTCCTTCCGGGCTGAAGAGCAGTTTCAGGGATAGGGGGTTTGCCCCGGGGTAGTAACCGGCATGGTTGTTGGGGTGAATGATGATGGTATGGTAATCCATGCCTGCATCCTGGAGCAGCCTTTCGTTGGCCCCGGTTGTGGAAACGGTCATATCAAATATTTTGAGCACGGAAGTGCCCTGGGTGCCTTTAAATTCTTCCTGCCGGCCGCTGATGTTGTTGGCAACGATCCTCCCCTGCTTATTGGCCGGCCCGGCCAGGGGAATTACTGCCGGTTTCCCGGTCACCAGGTGGGTTACTTCTACGGCGTCGCCCAGGGCATAAATGGCGGGGTCGCTGGTCTGCATGTAACTGTTGACCTTAATGCCCCGTTCAACATCCAGACCTGCGTCTTTAGCCAGCCTTATTTCCGGCTTAACCCCGATAGATAGGATTACCAGGTCGGCATCCAGCATTTCACCGCCGGAAAGTTCGACCCTGGTCAGTCCCGGTTGCGGGTGGTGGAACTCTTTTACCCCGTCGCCAAGACGTAATTTCAGGTCAAGGGCCCTTAAATATTGCTGCACCATGGCGGCCATATCGGAATCAATCGGCGGTAATACCTGTGGGGCCAGTTCTACTACCGTTACATCCAACCCCCTGTGTTTTAAGTTCTCGGCCATTTCCAGGCCAATATATCCGGCGCCCACAACCACAGCCTTACGGGGTTCTTTTTCCTGCAAATAGTTATATATTCTGTCTGTATCAGGAATGGTGCGCAGGCTGAATATCCCTTCTCCCTCTATCCCGGGCAGGGGTGGTCGCAGGGGTTCTGCTCCAGGGGAAAGGACCAGGTGGTCGTAGCTTTCACGGTATTCTTCTCCCGTGGCGTGGTTAAGAATAACCACTTCTTTCTTTTCACGATCGATGGATATGACTTCATTTTTGATGCGGATATCTACATTCATCCACTGCCTGAATTTTTCCGGGGTCATAACCAGCAGGTTGTCACGTTCTTCAATTGTGCCGCCTATGTAGTATGGCAGGCCACAGTTGGCATATGAAATATACTCGCCGCGTTCAAGTAAAACTATTTCTGTTTCTTCGCTTAACCGCCGCAGTCTTGCCGCCGTGGAAGCGCCTCCGGCTACACCGCCGATGATAACAATTTTTGAGCCCATTTTTATAATCCCCTTTACTTGTTGAAGGTTGTCAGGTATGATTATAACATAATATTGTAATAAAGCAATATATAGTTATGTTGATGTAATTTGGTTGACAAACCTTGTAGCTTTAATTAAGATAGGGCAGTGCATGGATAGTTAATGCAAAGATAATGTTAGGGAAGTGACCACTTGTATATTGAAGAAATCAGCCCCATAATATTTCAGCTTGGGCCGCTCGCTATCCGCTGGTACGGCCTGATGTTTGCGATATCCGTCTTAATCGGCTTCTATTTAATGTTAAAAAACGGGGCCAAAAAAGGCTTGAACGAGGATTTTATCTTCAGCCTCTTTTTGTTTTTATTAATCTCCCTGGTAGTGGGCGCACGGGCAGTAT
Organism: Syntrophomonadaceae bacterium; assembly: GCA_007129055.1. Classification (GTDB taxonomy): domain Bacteria; phylum Bacillota; class Dethiobacteria; order DTU022; family DTU022; genus SLQM01. The sequence goes on along the minus strand of SKWE01000082.1, from coordinate 1,717 downwards.
TTGTGGCAGTAAACTGGGCTTATTTTATGGAAAACCCGGAACTTATTATCCGGATTGACCGCGGGGGACTGGCTTTTCACGGCGGCTTACTGGGAGGAATATTGAGCAGTTGGCTTTATTGCCGCTATAAAAAGGTTAGCTGGCGTGTTGTGGCCGACCTGGCGGTACCGGGGGTTGCTGTCGGGATTGCCCTGGTCCGCATTGCCAATATCTTTAACCAGGAAATCCTGGGGCGGCCGGCGGAACTCTTCGCCTTCGATCGCCACCCCGCGCAGATTTACGGTTCACTGATCGGAATTGCCCTGCTTCTGCTGCACAACTACCTGGCCCGGCGGGGAGATAATAAGCCTGGCTACCTTTTCTGGTCGTTTGTCTTAGGCTATACTCTGCTGCGCGGCCTGATTGAAGAAACATTCAGGGATAATCCACTTGTGGCCTGGGGTTATGTCAGCGAAGCCTGGGGTGCAGGTTTTTTCACTACCGTTCAACTTTTCACCGTCCCCATTGTTCTCTTGTGTCTCTACATGCTTGCTAAAATCAAGCGCGGCTAACTTCAAAATGATGCACCGCATCTATGGGCCCCATCACCAGGGCCTGCCTGTTGACTAATCCCCGGTATAGGAATATAATCTAAGCAAGTATTACTATATTACAATATAGCAATACTTAAATGATAATCTTATGGAGGTAAATAGATGGCAAAAGCTATTTGGAAAGATACAGTTTTGGCAGAAAGCAGTAATACTGAAGTTCTTGAGGGAAACCAATATTTCCCGCCGGAATCGGTTATAAAAGAATACCTGACCGAGACCGATTACCGGACCCGCTGCCCGTGGAAGGGTGAAGCCCACTATTACACCATTGAGGTAAAGGGCGAGAAAAACGAGAATGCAGCCTGGTTTTACCCTGAGCCTAAAGAGAAGGCCAGGCATATAACCGGTCATGTTGCATTCTGGAAGGGTGTTACAGTTGAAGAATAATAGATTTTCGAAAACAAGGGTTATGATAGTCTCCATCTCTGTTTTCTTCCTTTTATTTGCTGCCGCCTGTGAATCGGACTTAGGTCCAAGCGCTGCAGAAGAAGGGTGCAGGGAGACTGAGATATTAATTGATACAGATGTGATAATGGAGGACAAGGATATGGAAGAGCTGCGTGAAAGATTGACCGATTTACAGTTTGCGGTTACCCAGCAGGATGCAACGGAACCGCCTTTTAACAATGAATACTGGGACAACAAAGAGGAAGGCATTTACGTTGACATAGTTTCCGGGGAGCCCCTTTTTAGCTCAATTGATAAGTTCGACTCGGGAACAGGATGGCCAAGTTTCACCAGGCCGCTTAACGAGGAAAATGTTGTGGATAAGGAAGATACAAGCTACGGCATGGTGCGAACAGAGGTGCGCAGCAAGGGCGCTGATTCACACCTGGGCCACCTCTTTGATGACGGGCCCGAACCAACCGGCCTGCGCTACTGCATAAACTCTGCTGCCCTGCGCTTCATCCCGGTCGAAAAACTGGAAGAAGAGGGCTACGGGGAATACAGAAAGCTGTTTGAATAATAATGAGACTGGGGGACGTGAGACAGGGGGACGGGGGTTTGTCTCATCTTCGGAACGTTAACTGTTGGATTGCCTGTTGTTATAGGTTATAGCCTAACTTCATGACAAAATCCTGAGCCCATTTCAGTATTTTGAGACAAACCCCCGTCCCCCTGTC
>SKWE01000079.1 GCA_007129055.1 Syntrophomonadaceae bacterium | reverse complement strand
TCGCACTTACCCATGGCATGCATACGCGTATAGACATCGGGCAGCCTCAACAGGCCGACAACGCCAACAAACAGAAAGAAAAAACCGCCGAATAAAAATACAATCGCAATATACTCTAGTACCAATATATTCACCCCGGTTTAAGGCTTTTAGCAGCCTTTAATCAAATTATGTGTCCTTCTCTCAGGAGCTTTAGAATACAGAGCGTGCCGATAAAAGCCCCAAGTACAAATACAAAGGCCACATCAATGTAGTAGAAACTCCGGTCTATGTAAGCAAAAATCAAAATTATCATAACCACGTTTGTGGTAATCACATTCATAGCCACAACTCGATCAAGGACTGTTGGCCCGGAATAAGCCCGGACAATGCAAATAATTGAAATTATTATCAAACCGACAACAATACTATAAAGAATAGTGTCTATCATTTTTTATAAACACCCTCCAACTCTAAGAGTCTGCGATACTGGGCCGAATTTTCCTGGTCTTCACCATAATGCCTTGTAAAGGCATGAACAATAAGCAGGTTATCTTCAAGCTCTACAGTGATCGTTCCAGGGCAAAGCGTGATAGAGTTAACATATAAAACACGAACCAGACTTCTTTCCAGGTCACAGCGCATAATAACCATACCGGGTGATATAGGCAGGCGCGGGTTAAGAACGATTATGGCAACAGTTATATTTGCAAGTACGATTTCAATGATCAGTGCTATGAAATATTTAATCAGTAGATAGAACTGTTTCAGGGTAAACTCGGTTCTGAATTCACCAGCAATTGTCAGGTTGCTCCAGAAAACAGTGAGTATTGTGCTGAATATTGCCCCTACCAGGATGTGCTGCCAGTCTGCACTGGCCGATATTAATAGCCAGAAAACCATTAAAAGGCAGAATATGAAGAAAGAACCCATTGGGTCGCCTTTAACTCTGGTTAGCACATCAATCACCTCCTGCCGGTTACGGTTATTTTAAAGCAAGGTAGCTATAGTCTGGTTAATAAAATTCAGGGCGGTGCCCGGGAAAATGCCCAGGTAAATAATCCCCAGTGCAACTATTACAATCGGTGCAAGCATGCTGATCGGCAGCTGATCTTTCTGGAATTTATTTGGCCCTTGTTCTGCACTATGCCCTGTATGATCGTCCTGTGAAAAGTAGGCCTGCCCGATAATTGGGAAATAGTATGTGGCATTTAAAAGTCCACTAAGAATGATCACCAGGATTATGGAAGGAAGACCAGCCTCAAGGCTACCCAGGGCAAGCCCGTACTTGCTGATAAAGCCGCCAAATAAAGGGATGCCTACCATGGAGAACGAGGCAATTGTAAAAGCCCCCATGGTTATAGGCATTTTGTAACCCATACCGGCAAATTCATTAACCTGTTTACGGCCGGTCTGGTAGGCAATTGCCCCTGCGCAGAGGAAGAGGCAGGTTTTCATAAAAGCATGGACTACGATATGCAGCATACCTGCTGCAAGCCCCCATGGAGTCCCAAGGCCAATGCCCAGGAAAATGTAGCCAATTTGGGCAACAGTAGAATAAGCCAGTCGCCTTTTAAGTTCAATTTGCACGAAAGCAAAGAAAGAACCGGAAAGCATAGCAATAACTGCCAAAACAATGATCAAATGCCGGATAAAGGTTTCATGAAAAATTTCGAGGCCGAACGCTATAAATAATATTTTCAGGAAAGCAATAATGTAAACTTTTACTACCAGGCTTGAAAGAACAGCGCTGGAAGGTGAAGGAGCAGATGAGTGGGCATCAGGCAGCCATAAATGCAGGGGGAATAGGGCGGCCTTTACCCCGAAACCTACAACAAAAAAGCTTAATGTCGTCCAGATGATAATTGGGTAGGTGTCTTTAACCTGGGCCAGTTCAATTGCAATAAAGGTGATGTTCAGGTGCCCGGTTATCATGTAGATAAATCCAATGCCAAAAAGAATAAATCCGGAACCGATCGTGGCTAAAAGTAAATATTTAAGCGCAGCTTCGGTGGCCATCCTGGTTCCCTTAGCGGTAACCAGGGCACAGGCGCTGATGCCGGTAATTTCTATCAGCACATACATGTTAAAAATATCGTTCGATATAACAAGACCTATCATTCCGGAAAGGCATAAAAGAAAAGCTGTATAATACCAGCCGGTAACAATTCTCTCCAGCTCAAATTTTACGGCTACAAAACTATAAACCAGGATGACCAGGCAGATTCCTGAAATGAGGGATATCATCAGGCTGGATAAAGACTCGACTACAATTTCAATACCCCAGGGAGGTGACCAACCTGAAACATGGTAGGCAAGCGGGCCATCTGTAATTACCTGGTAACCTATTATAAGGGTAAGAGTAAAAACTGCAGCGGTAGCTAATGTCGCCAGTGGAGCACAAAACTCTTTTTTCCAGCGTGCGAGAACAGGCATACAAAAAGAGGCTATAAGCGGGATAATCACGCAGTAAAAAGGTAGTTTTGAGATTGTTACATCCATTTAAAGAGTCACCTCTATTTTAATTTCATAAAGTTTGGTGCGCTTATAGTTCCGTAGTATATATATAGTTTTACTATCAGGGCCAGGGCAAATGCTGTTACACTAAAACTTACTACAATTCCTGTTAACATCATGACTGAAGGCAGCGGGTTAACATACAATACATGAGGTGTGTTTGCATCAAAGATAGGGGGGACTCCACCGTGGGCGTTACCTACTGCAATGAAAAAAAGGAAAATAGAAGTTTCCATTATATTTATCCCAATTACTTTTTTTACGAGGTTTGGCTGGGTGAGGACGATTAGTGTACCCATTGAGAACAAGATAATCGATACAAAGTAGGGAAAGTTTAATATAACCATCTGCAGGTCCAAAGTTTACGCCTCCTCGCTGATCATGAAATAAACGCCAAGAATCGTGCTGGCCACCAGGATGCCGATACCAAAGTTTGATACCGAGATAATACCGACGCTGAATAGGGTTCCGGGAACCCCAACTGGTCCGTGCTCATAAGGGATGATAAATTTCAGCACTTCTAAGATCCCACCAATGCCGACGAATATAATAGCCGAGTCAAGGATCATTCCCCTGAAACTGACATTCCATAGCTGGCCAAAAATTAATATGTATAGAAGAAGGCCAAGGCCGATAATCATTCCCCCGGAGAAACCTCCGCCCGGTGAAATGTGGCCATGCATAATAACATAAACACCGTAAAGAATAACAAAGAGGAGCATGTACCTGAAAACTACCCTTGTCGCATAATCATGCACTTGTATTTCCTCCTTCCTGGAGTGTGCCAAAACCGTAAAAATTAGATAATCCAAAACGATCAGAAAATTTAGCAAGTTCAAATATTCACAATTGTGAACAAAAAAAATATGCTTTTACAACCTATATTCTGCTGATTGGCACAAAAAAACCCCATTCATCACCTCTCTATTTTTTATCATTTTATGATTTCTGTCAAGTTGTTTTTAATTAATTTTTATCTGTAATTATTTAAACGAATTATGGCCAAAAAAGAAGGAATTTAAACTACTAGCGCGAATTAAGAGTTTTGATTGTTTTATATAACCAAAAGAGGTTAAATAATGGCAGAATTATTCGCAATAGAGATCAATGATAAGATTATGATAAGTATTTTGCCCCTACTCATTATTATTATCCCTATCCTTGGTTCTATAGCAGTTGGTTTGGTTGGCCTGAATTTTACAGCAGCACGAAATGTTCTGGCTGTTGCCATAACTGCCATTACACTTATTTTAACCGTCTTTTTGTTTTCCATTACTATTAATGGGTATACAGTTTTCTTCAGCTTACCGGCCCTGGCCGGTGTCGATATGAGTTTAAGGGTTGATATGACAGGTAGTGTATTTGCCCTTTTTACCTCAATAATCTGGTTTTTGGCCACCCTGGCTTCAGTTCCCTACATGCACTATGAAGATAAACAGACCCGGTATTATGTTTTCCTGATCCTATCACTTGGCGGATGCATCGGAGTTTTTCTGAGCGGGGATTTCTTAAGTCTCTTCCTTTTCTTTGAGCTGATGACTTTGGCGGCCTATGCCCTGGTTGTTCATGCGCAGACGAAGGAAGCAATGTTTGCCGGTGGAAACTATCTTTATCTTGGGGTAATTGGCGGGCTGGCCCTGTTAAGTGGAATTATATTACTGAATAACAATATAGGAACGGTTGCCATAGCTCCACTCTTAGAGGAAATAGTAAACCTGGGCAACTTATCAGTTGTGATAGCTGTTCTGATGATTATGGGCTTTGGAGTAAAAGCTGGAATGGTACCCCTGCATATCTGGCTTCCCCAGGCCCACCCGGTAGCGCCTTCTCCGGCCAGCGCCCTGCTTTCAGGGATCATGATTAAAACCGGCGCATATGGGATTATCCGTGTATCAACAATGCTTTACACTCCGTCAATGGAAGCGGCAGAAAGCAGCCTTTGGTATTACACCCAGAATTTCGGGCACATAATAATATGGATCAGTATTGTGACCATGTTATTTGCTGCCCTGATGGCTGTTGTCCAAAATAATGCCAAACGTTTACTGGCGTATAGCAGTATCAGTCAGATGGGCTACATACTGATGGGGGTTGGATCGGCAGCCTACCTTGGTTTTGAGGGCCCCATGGGCTTCGGAGGCTTCTCATACCATATTATAAATCATGCTTTTTTTAAAGCCGGGATGTTTATGTTGTTCGGGGTGATTTATGCCCGCCTTCATGAAAAAAACCTGGATCATTTGGGCGGTTTGTGGAGAAAGTTTCCCTTTACTTTTGCTGCTTTTGCCGTTTGCGCCGCCGGAATTATGGGAATTCCCGGGTTTAACGGTTATGTCAGTAAAACCCTACTTCACCATGCCATAGTATATGCTTATGAAGTTCATTATCTGCCCGATTTATGGATAGCTGAAAAATTATTCATGCTGACCAGCGGCTTGACAGTATGTTATATTGCCAAGCTGTTTATAAATATTTTTTTTGGAGAACGACCGGCTGAACTTGACATGAAGCTTCAAAAAGACGGTCGAGGCGAAACCTGGGCGGAACGCCTGGTAGCACTTTCCTTCATCGCCGTAATTAGCTTTCTCGGTCTTTTTTCACCATTTATGCTGCAAAATGTAATAGCCCCAATGGGTAGTTCATTTACTTACTCTGCATATAAACTTGACTACCTGGCCAATACAGGGGTCTGGTATACCCCGGATTTATTAGGGATAGCCATTGGTCTTTCACTGGGTGCAGGATTTTATCTTTTATTCAAGAAGAAAGAACTGTTCACTTATAAACCGCCTTCTG
>SKWE01000021.1 GCA_007129055.1 Syntrophomonadaceae bacterium | reverse complement strand
GGAGTGCCCCGTGAAGGTTACCCCGTGCACCATGAAGGCAAGGAAATTGGCTGGGTCAGCAGCGGATCTTTTTCGCCGACCCTGGACAAGTTTATTGCCATGGCATTTCTCGACCCGGAAGTTATGAAAACAACCAGTGAAGTTGATTTAATGATTCGCACTCGCTCATACAGGGCGAAAGTAACTAAATTACCATTTTATAGGAGGAAAAAGTAATGAAGTACAATATTATTGACGGTGTTAAATACACCAGGAAACACGAGTGGGCCCGCCAGGAAGGCAGCATTGCCGTGGTCGGTTTAAGCGACTATGCCCAGGATAAACTGGGAGAAATTGTTTTTGTTGAACTTCCTGATGTTGGGACAGAAGTGGAAGCTGGAAAAGGCTCTGCAGTTATTGAATCTGTTAAAGCCGTTGCAGATCTTTATGCACCCGTTAGTGGCACTGTAACCGAGATTAACGAAGAACTGCTTGATCAGCCTGAAGTGATCAACTCTGATCCTTACGGTGACGGCTGGGTTTACAAGGTTGAAATTAAGGATGAAGGCCAGATGAGCGATTTAATGGATAAACCGGCTTATGAAAAATTCGTCGTAGAGGAGGATGAAAAATAGCCTATGGGTGGTAAACATTACCTTCCCCTGACCGATGAAGATCGGCAAGAAATGCTTGCTAAAATAGGTGTAAAATCTGCTGATGATCTTTTCAGTGATATTCCGGCAGAGGTCCGCCTGCAGCGGGAGCTGGATTTGCCGCCTGCAATTTCAGAATCAGAGGTGCTAAAGCATCTTAATTCGCTGGCTGCTAAAAACAAGCATTTTCACAATTGTGTATCTTTCATGGGCGCAGGGGTTTACGATCATTTTATTCCGTCAATAGTAAGTCATATAACCGGACGCAGTGAATTCTATACCTGTTATACCCCTTACCAGCCTGAAATCAGCCAGGGAATCCTGCAGGCTATATTTGAATATCAGACCATGATCTGCCAGCTGACCGGGATGGATGTAGCTAATGCTTCCATGTACGATGGCGGAACTGCGGTTGCGGAAGGAGCGGTAATGGGTTGCGGCGCCACCAGGCGTTCCAAGGCCCTGGTTTCAAAATCGGTCAGCCCGTTTTACCGTGAAGTACTGCGCAATTACTTTAGCAGCAGGGGACTGGATCTTGAAGAGATACCGGTTAAAGATGGGTATACAGACAAATCCGAACTTGAAAAAATGCTCGGTGATGATGTAGCATCAGTTATCCTGCAGCAGCCTAACTTTTTTGGCCTGGTAGAAGATATGGATAACGTGGCAGACATGATTCATAGCCACAAGGCAGTTTTTGTTGTATCAGTAGATCCACTTTCTCTTGCCCTGCTGAAATCTCCGGCTGACTACGGCGCTGATATTGTTGTCGGTGAAGGGCAAAGCCTTGGTGTTCCTGCTTCTTTTGGCGGCCCCTTGCTTGGTATTATGGCTTCACGCAGCAAATTCGTGCGCCAGCTTCCGGGACGTATTGCCGGTGAAACTGTAGACAGTGAGGGAAACCGTGGTTTTGTGTTAACCCTGCAGACCAGGGAGCAGCATATCAGGCGTGAAAAAGCAGCCTCCAATATCTGTTCCAATGAAGCGCTTGTTGCGCTAGGCGCTTCTGTATACATGGCGGCGATGGGCCCGAGCGGTTTACGTGAAGTTGCCGGGCAATGCCTGCAAAAAGCCGGCTATGCCCGTGAAAAGATAGCCGCGCTTGACGGCTTTGAAGATGTTTTTCCGGGCCCGGTATTTAAAGAGTTTGCAATAAAAGTTCCCGGTGACCCGGCTGAACTGAATAAAAAGCTATTAGAAAAGGATATTTTGGGTGGAGTTGACCTAACTCCTTTCTATCCCGAGATGAAGAATACCATGCTATTTGCTGTAACGGAAAAACGGACCCGCGAAGAAATCGATAGCCTGGTCCGGGAATTGGAGGGATGGAAATGAGAAAATCTAAAGCCCTGATCTTTGAAATGGGTAGAACCGGGCGACAGGGGTATTCTCTGCCCTCTAATGATGTGCCTGATAAACCTTTGGGTGAGTTGCTGCCGGATAAAATGCAGAGAAGTTGTGACTTGGGCTTACCCGAACTATCCGAGGTGGAAATAATTCGCCACTTTACGGAACTTTCAACCCGTAACTTTGGAGTTGATACCGGTTTTTATCCTCTCGGTTCATGCACCATGAAATATAATCCCAAGGTAAATGAAGAAGCTGCAGCCCTTCCCGGCTTCGCATTTATGCATCCCTGCCAGCCTCAGCAGGCTTCCCAGGGTGCCCTTGAACTGCTCTACAACTTTGAGCAGGGATTAAAAGAGCTGACTGCCATGGATCGCTTTACCCTGCAGCCGGCAGCGGGCGCTCACGGGGAGTTGACAGGCTTAATGGTGATCCAGGCGTATCACCGCCACCGTGGAGATCACAAGCGCAACAAGGTTTTGATTCCACTCTCTGCACATGGTACAAACCCGGCAACTGTAAGCATGGCCGGTTACGAAGTTGTGCAGGTTCCATGTGACGATCGGGGCCTGGTGGATCTTAATGCCCTGAAGGAAGCGCTGGATGACACTACGGCTGCCCTGATGTTAACCAATCCCAGTACCCTGGGCCTGTTTGAAGAGGAAATTATTCCCATGGCCAGGGCAGTTCACGAAGCCGGTGGCCTTTTGTACTATGATGGAGCAAACATGAATGCAATTATGGGTTATACCCGTCCCGGGGATATGGGGTTTGACGTAGTCCACCTCAATATCCATAAAACGCTATCCACGCCCCACGGCGGCGGAGGGCCGGGTGGAGGGCCTGTTGGAGTAAAAGAGAGGTTAATCCCTTTCCTTCCTGTTCCCCTGGTCGACAAAAAAAATGAAGAGTTTTATTTTGACTACGATGTACCGGATAGTATAGGGAAGGTCCATGCGTTCTATGGTAACTTTGGCGTAGCAGTAAAGGCCTATACCTACATGAGGATGATGGGCGCGGAAGGTTTGAAACAGGCTTCTACAGATGCCGTAATAAATGCCAATTACCTGATGAGCCTGCTGAAGAAAACTTTCTACCTGCCCTACGATCGGATATGCAAGCATGAATTTGTGCTATCCGCCAGGCCGGAGAAGAAAAAGGGTGCCGGCGCCGGTGATATTGCAAAGGCATTGCTTGATCGCGGATTTCATCCCCCGACGGTTTATTTCCCGCTTATCGTGGAGGAAGCGCTGATGATCGAGCCGACAGATACTGAAGCTAAGGAGACCCTGGATGCATTTGCCGCGGTTATGGAAATGATAGCGAAAGATATTGATGAAGATGCGGAGAAAGTTGCCCATGGCCCTTACAATACAGTGGTGGGACGACTCGATGAAGTGCGGGCTGCGCGCAGTCCTATTCTGCGCTGGGAAAAAGAAAGCTAATAGCTGAAGTGTTATAATAGGGGGGCTAGCAGGGGAGCTTTAACTTTTCTGCGCCCCCTGGCCTTTCTATTACCTTCTTGTGGAGGATAATCTTGGTTGATAAAAGTGAGTTAGAAAAACTGTTAAGCAGGGCGTGGGAAACAAGAGAATCTTTTTTCCCGAACCGGGTTGAATTTGTCGCCCCCAACAGGACCCTTCCTATATCTGTTACGGGCCATGACTGCCAGCTTCAGTGTGCCCATTGTAATGGTGTTTACCTGCAAAACATGGTGTCTCTGGACAAAGCTTTAAGTCATAAAGGCGGCAGGGAAAAGAGTTACCTTGTTTCCGGTGGATCGGACAGGAGTGGAAAAGTCCCACTGCTTGAACGTTGGACCGAACTTGAAGAACTTGCGGCTCGCGGTCCCCTTAACCTGCATACCGGCCTGGTAAATGAAAAAGAAGCTATCCGCCTGGCGGAGATAGCCAGCGTTGTTTCTTTTGATCTACCGGGTGACGATCAAACCATATCCGAGGTATATGGCTTAAATGCTACAATGGATGATTACATTAATTCGTACCGCTATTTGCAGAAACATACCAGGGTTATACCTCACCTGTGTATCGGCCTCAATGGAGGGGTTGTTAAAGGGGAATACAACGCTTTACGCCTGCTAAAACAGGAAGCTGTGGAAGCAATCAGCATGATCATCTTCCGCCCGACCGAGGGAACCGGGTTTAGTGAATGCTCGCCACCTGACCCTGAAGAAGCTGCTTGCTTTATTGCCACGGCGAGACTTATGTTCCCCCGGACGCCCTTATACCTGGGCTGCATGAGGCCCGGTGGGCGTTACCGTGAAATTGTAGATGCGCTGGCCCTGAGGGCCGGAGTAAATAAAATTGTCCTGCCATCGCCTGCTGCCAGGGTTAAGGCAGAAGAACTTGGTTTGGCTGTTATCTTATCCGAGGAGTGTTGTTCCTTATGATCAGGCTTTCTGCAGGTACAGCAGCTGTAATGGGGCTTTCAGGAAACCGGATGGATGTATTTCCAACTACTGCTTACCTGCTTTCCGGAACCAGCTGTACTATGAAATGTTCTTTTTGTCCCCAGGGTTTTAGCAGGGATGAAGCGCTGAACCGCCTGGGTAGAATAACCTGGCCGGAGTATACCTGGGAGGAGATGAAGAAGGGCCTTTTACTGGCTCAGTCCCGGGGGGTAAAAAGGGTTTGCCTGCAATCAGTGAGGCACAGGGATGGAATAGATACATTATTAAAGAATATAGCCGATATTAAAGATCTTTCATCTTTGCCCCTTTCTCTTTCCGCCTGGCTTAAAAATGAAGAAGAAGCTGCAGCATTGGTAAGGGCTGGGGTTGATAGAATCAGTGTTTCACTGGATGTTGTCAATCCTGAGGCCCATGCAAGAATAAAGGGAGGAAGTTTAGATGATCGGTTAAGCTTGCTTCTGCGCTGCTCTGAAAGGCTTCCGGGAAAAATGAGTACACACATAATCTGTGGTTTGGGTGAAAGCGAGAAGGAAGTAATCGATTTAATAAATATACTGGTTGAAAATGATATTACCATAGCACTGTTTGCTTTTGTGCCGCTCAGGGGGACGCCCCTTGCTGATACAGATCCGCCGGCACTGGACTCGTACCGCAGGATACAGGCAGGGCATTACCTTTTGAAAGAGAAAAAGATTGATTATCCATCAATCAGCTTCTTTAATCAACGCCTGGATTCTTACGGCCTTACAGATGGCGAACTCGAAAAATATTTAGAAGACGGTAAGGCTTTTCAAACCAGCGGATGCCCTGACTGCAACCGTCCTTACTACAACGAACGACCGGGCGGCGTTATATATAACTATCACCGTTCTTTAAATTCAGTTGAAATGATGGAAGCTT
>SKWE01000120.1 GCA_007129055.1 Syntrophomonadaceae bacterium | reverse complement strand
TCTTCAGTTTCAAAATTTGCACCAGCAGTCCATGTCAGATCCATTGAAGATTTTAATAGGGCGCCACTTTTTTCATCAAGAGAAAAGAAGGAAAAAGTATGAGTTGAATCAACCAAAGGATCAACTAATGCATTATTATTAAACGCATAGGTAAATAAAGACTCGGTATCACCTTCGCGATGCAGGGAGACCAGGTCTGCATCTGCAGCAATATCAGCATTGGTGTTGATAACAACTTTATCTCCCAGGTTGAATTGAACATTATTAAAGTCTACAGTAACGGAGCCAACTGTTTGTATATAAGTAGCAGGGTCTGACATTTCTATCCTGAATGATCCAAGGGCTGAACCTGTATTGCCATTCGCAGAATCCATCTGTAAAGTTTCATAGGAAAAAGTTACATTTATTGGATTATTATCATTGTCATACTCAATACCGGTTACTACCATCGATAAAGACTGGTTATTTGTATCTGGTGCTGTTGTTACATCACTGACCAGGGTTTCATATGACTGGGAGTATTGGAAAACCTTAGTTGCTTCATCTGCCCCGTAGGGTAAACTTGTATCTTCAGTAAATATTTTATACTCCCCGGTTAAAAAACTGTTGGCACTGATGCCGCTAACAGAAGATATGTTAAAATCGGAAGCCAGTGCATTCACAACAGTATCTAAATCAAGATCAGCAATAACCGCTTCTGCCTCTGCAGTCGTAGCTACAACACTGAAATCACCGGGGGTGACTCGTTGGAAAACCATTTCTCCCGCATCATCCTGAACAGCAATATGCTTGCTCAGTTTTGGATGGCTTTCAATGGCCTGCTTGATATTGTCAAAGGTTAAATCAGTATCAACCCCACCGGAGAAAGCCTTAACCTTGTAAACTTCATCATCAATGGTAAAGGTAAGACCGATCTCCCTGTCTGCTGTTCCTGCCTGAACTGCCCCGGCATTAAATTCGGCATGGCCAGCGTGGGGCTCTTTCAGGTGGTTCATTACCAGGTCGTAAACTTTCTCCCGGATAAAGGGGGTTTTTAAGGTCTGGTGCCCGCCAAAGATATACAGGCCAGCCACTTCCGTGTTGGCAATGCCGATCAGGTGATCGATAAATTCCAGTACTTCGGGGGCAATAGCACGCCTGTCTTCGGCAGTGAGGCTCTCGTTAGCGCCGTATACAGCCAATTCCCTAACCCGCTGCAAAACATCCAGGCCGTTTAACAAACCGCCTTCAGTATTTTCAAGCCATCCGCTGCCCTGGTTCATGTTCAGGCGGAACTGCTCGTTACGGTTTATTGCAGCGCTGTAGCCCATTACCCGCCCTACCCCGACAGGGTTTTCTGAAGGGCGGTGGAATAGTTTGCCGGTTGAAAGCTGGTTGGAATATTGCTCCAGGCTTCTCAAACTGCGCTGCAGGTTATAGTTTACGTTGTTGGCTATCATACGGTGAGTAATGCGCATCTTTGAAAACCTCCCTTAACGGCCAAGCTCGGTAAAGAGCATGGATAACATCTGGTCGACAAAGTTCAGGTAACGGGCGGCAGCATGCCAGGAATGTTGGAATTGAACCATATTCAGCATCTCTTCATCCAGGTTAACACCGGAAATAGACTGGTGAAGTTCAACAACCTGGGCCAGTGTTTTACCAAATACCTCCACCATGCGTTCACTTTCCTGGGCTTCCACACCCATGGAAGTAATAACACCGCGGTAGTATTCAGAAATTGAAGCGCCGTTTAAGCGTCCTTCTTCGCGTGAATCCCTGAGGCGGGCTATTGAAAGAGCCATTTCACCATTTCCTGGTTCGGCCAGGGCGGAAGCAGCAGCAATGAAAGCCGTATCCTCAATGATTAAATCATCAACCTTAAACTGCAGGGCTGCAGGAAGTTTGCTGTCGGCAATGGGTTTGAAGAAGTTATACCCGTCTTCCTTGTTTAATCCGAAGCCCTCGCGATGCAGTTCGTTTACTTCCGTAATAATGGTATAGACAATCAGATTGAGTTCATCCTGTAATTTGGGGATATCTTTATTTACAGCATCGAGCAGCCCTGATACGCGCCCAATCTTAATCTTTAGCGGCATACCCCGATGGCTGACAACCTCAAGACTGCCATCTTCCCCACCAGCCTGAACGGAAAGATGAAAAGCCCTGTCTTCCTGGATCAACATTCTGCCGCCGGCAAATACTTCAACTGTACCGTTGGCCTTGTAATCAACCCGGATATCCATCAACTTTGCCAGGTCTTCAATGGCCAGGTCCAGCTGGTCCATCAACTCATTTGACCTGCGCTGCATAACCGATGAAAAACGGATCTTTTCGTTCAGTTCGGCAATTGCATCTGCCATGCGGTTAACTTCATCAACCCGCATGTAGAGTTCATCACTTAAATCTAGCCGAAGGCTTTCAAGCCGGAGATATGTGTCCTCAAATGCGCGGGTCATGCTGACGGCATTTTCACGCAGGCTGGAACGCACAGAGCGTTCTTCAGGCGATGAGCTTAAATCCTGCCATTTGTCAAAAAATTCATTAAGGTACCTGTTTATGCCAAATTCGTCAGGCTCCATAAACACAGCTTCCGTTCCCTGGAAAACTTCCTGCCGCATTTCCCAGTAAGCTTTATGCGAACCGGTACTTACAACCTGGGCATGATAGAATTCGCTGCGCACCCGGATGATATCTGTGATTACTACACCGCGGCCGGGAGCCTGGTTGGGACCGCTAACAATAGGGGGCGGAACAGCTTCCATTTCGGCCCTTTGACGGCTGTATCCCGGCGTATTGGCATTGGCAACATTCTGCCCGCTGACTTCCATTCCTTTGTGCTGAACCCTTAGCGCCTTGCGGCCGATTTCAAAAGAACCGAATATGGACATAAATTGTTCTCCTTTAGTTCAATCGATACATCTAATCAGCAGTTGCGGTCGAGATTTCTGAAAGAGTCTTCATCTTCCTGTGTCAGGCGGCCTCTTTCGTTGTAAGTCATCTTGGCAGCCAGTAATGCCTCCTGAAGTTCTTTTGAAAATCTCAGTCTCTCTACTAGTAAGCTGCGGTTTACCTCGTTTAACACCTTTATTTCCCGCAGCTCTTCTAAAACAGCAGCCAGCTTTGTTAACAATTCAACCTGGCTGCTTTTACCGACTTTTGTTCTTATATATTTACGCAGACCGGTGCCCTCAGGAACCAGGGCCTTGCGCCTTTCTTCCAGCGTTGTTACCTGTTCCTGGATTAAGGAGCGTTTCTTCTCCGCTTCAATCAGGGCCCGGTAATCTCCTGTAATCAGCTGTTCCCGAAGCTGCTCTTCTGACTGGTGAAGCAACTTAAAGAGCCTGATAGCATCATTCAGAATTTCATCGAGCAGCATCAACCTCTTACGGTAAGAAGGCGCCATTTAACAGGCCTTCCTTTCTGCCAGGGGCTAGAGGTTACCCATAAACTTGAGCATCGCTTCAGCTAACTGCCTGCTGTCAACCTGGTATTCACCCTTTTCAATCTGCTCGGCAAGTTCCTGCAGACGGGCAGCCCGATCAGGTCCACCTTCTGCTTCAATCCTGTCCATTTCACTCTGCAGGGTTGTTACCAGTTTCGACAGCTCTTTGCGATCCTCTGCACTGTCAGTAGTTTTCTTTACGCTGTTCGATGATTTACCGGGCTCTTGGGTTAGAATACGGTTAATCAGCTGTAGATAATTTGAACTGATTCTCACCTTTGATCCCTTCTTTCTTTAATCCTTCGTCTCCTGATAAACAGGTATTTTAATCCTTCATTGATTATAATCGACAAGGAAAGATAATAATTAAGGGGGATATGTGAAAAAAGTGGAATTACTGATCCCAGTGCAGCACTTTGACTTCAAATTCCTGCTGATCGAGAATAATTCTTACATTGCTCATGTTTTTGTCACAGCGATACTCCGTGTTGCCAAACTTTATCCGGATATTCTCATAGACAGTTCCAAGGTGAACCCTTCCGTTGTATGGGACTTTAATTGTTCCCTGGTCAGAAGTTATGCGGGGAGTTCCGGCCTCACCTATATAGACATCTCCGCCTGATTCAATGCTGCCGCCCCTGAATAACCGCGCCACCCTGATTTCACCTTTTGCAGTGAGGTTGGAATTATAGACACCGGGGCCGGGTATATTGATATCACCGGTAGCAAGAAAAACGCTGTTTTGAACATATGGTGCAGTAATATCTGCCTTTTCTACAGTTACCTGCTTTTCTTCAAGCAGTTTAGATAATTTCTCTTTAATGCTTGCTAAAACCGGCCTGCTAAGAGATTGACTGTATTGAAAATCAATAAAATAGGGAGCTATATCATTAATGGTTTGAACAAAATCCTTTGGTAATGAACGTCCGGCACTTTTTATACTTTTCATCAGCTTAGCAGCAAATTCAGGCAGCTCGGTAAATTTACTCTGCAGTAACGATCGAACTACGGCAGCTTCCATTTGTTCACTGTGCTTACCTTTCGCTTCCAACGCTTTTGCAATTTCCTCAGAAGCATGAAGTGCATTTTCCACACTGGCATGCATCTCTTCCAGGTCTATATAGATATCTTTCAAGACGAGATCTACCCACCCGGCCTGAACCTTACATTTAATACAATTACCTTTCAGAACAATGCTTCCTCCAGCCAACAGCTCTGCGCCTGAAGAGCTGCCACCTATTTCAATATCACCATCAGCTGAAACTTTCATTCCCTCGGTTACATCACCCATAATTTTAAAGTGTCCACGAAAATCAATGTTCCCGCTTTTTATATCTACATCACCTTTGTGGGTGTATATATCGTCTACCCTTAACAAGTGCGTACGGCCCTTTTTATACATTGGCACACCCTTACGGGTAGCGATTACCTGCTTTTCATCCTCACTAAGCCTGGTTCCATTCTCACAGTTTACTTCCACCCTGCTGACAGGATCAGGGTAAATTTCTACCCCGGTTACCTTCTTACCCTCTTCCCCCGGTACCGGTGAGTGGATAATTGCTATTATATCTCCCTGATCCACCTGTTCAATTTCGTAACGGGTCCTGAAATCAACCTTGCTTTCATCTTCGCTATAACTTACAGATTTTACTCCGCCTTTGAATAAAGGCTCAACCCACCCATTCTTACCCTGTTTTACATTCAGGCCTTCTGCCACGGTGTGCCAGGTTTCAGGTTCGTCAATAAGGCGGGGGATAACAGATTCATCAAGTCCATAAACAACACGTTCGTCTTTAATCGCTTTTAATAAGTCTCCTAACGACAAGGTGACCTGTTTTTCCTGGCGAGGCGATCCTTCAATCAACATGTCATCGGTAAAAGGGTGGTCCTGGATAAGGTGTGTTTTTTTCTGCCCGGGAGTATAGCGGGCTTCTGCCCTCAATTCATCAGCAGAAATTTTAACTTCAACAATATCCGGTATTATTTCTTCAATCGGCCTAACTTCTACTTTGTCACCGGGGAAAACTTCTCCTCTTTCTCCGATCTGCCGGCCATTTATAAATACCTCCACACCCAGCCCTACCTTGATATTAGCCCCACTTATGCCCTCGCTTTTTGTACCAGTTATTTTGACATCGCCATTTTCAAGGGCCACTAGGATCTTATCACCTGG
Organism: Syntrophomonadaceae bacterium; assembly: GCA_007129055.1. Lineage (GTDB taxonomy): Bacteria > Bacillota > Dethiobacteria > DTU022 > DTU022 > SLQM01. The sequence continues at coordinate 12,067 of SKWE01000120.1, read as the reverse complement.
TGATCTGCTGTTTCCTTCAGTCTTTTGATCCATTCTTATCATTCCCCCGTTAAATAAGTATGAACAAGTAGGGTAGCTTTATAAAACATATTTAAAACAAAACCTGCTAACATATTATATTGGTTTTGCATTTGAAGTCTGCTGCATTTATAAACTCCATTCGCCGCTGATGATTAGTGGCGAGGCTTCTGCTGAACCTTCTTAACAGCCTCAAGTACAATGCTCAGGATATCTAGATCTTTTTGCATGGCCAGAAGTTCGGCCCTACCGTATGAATCGCCCTTACTTGAAACTACGTACTTTGCAGGCAGCTTGTTTAAAGACATGGCGCTTATGTCTAAACGGCACTGCGGGCAGTTACAAAAGTCATAATGCTTCTTGATGTCATCAATCGTATGGGAAACTACAACTTCCATTAAATTTTTCAGTTCCATGACAACACATCTCCCTGTTTTATGATCAAGAAAGCACCAAAACCGAAAACTGATACAATATTACCAAATATTAGTCATTAGGTCAATTATTATAAGTTGTCTAAATATCTTTTAAATTTACCGGTCCAAGATTAAAAAACCAGTAACCTCTTTTAAGTTCGCCATCAGGGAGATGCAGGGTTACCCTTCCAAACATTCGGTCAAGAAGCCAGGTGCCGCTGTAAACTTCACCTTTTGAGTTGAGCAAGGTTCCGTGTCCATGGCGTAGTCCGCGCCACCAACGGCCAGTATACCTGCTGCCACCTGACCAGGTTTTTAAACCCCAACCGCTAAATTTATCCCCGACCAGCCAGCCTTCATATTTACCGCCATAATTGAAGATACATACTGCCCGGCCATTTAGTTTTCCCTGCTGCCAGCGACCCCTGTAGAGCGAGCCATTGGCTTTTTCAAGAAATCCTTCACCGTGCCATGTACCGTTTTTAAACCCTCCTTCATACCTGTCACCATTTGCATAGCAATAAGTTCCAAATCCATTTATCCGATCACCAGACCATTGACCAACATACTCTGAGCCATCGGGTATTGCCTGGCATCCCTGTCCTTCCCTCTTACCCAGATTAAACTCGCCGGTATACCTTATACCATTTTTAAAGGCTACAGCCCCTTTACCATGCGGCAGGCCTTTTAACAAATCACCGCTGTACAATGAATTGTCGGCAAAATAATATTTGCCGCTATTGCTTGGTTCTCCATCTCTAAAAATTCCAATGAAGCGTGAACCATCGTTAAAAATTAAGCTGCCTTCGCCATGTGCGCGGTTGTTTTTACTTTCTCCGCTATATTTTGTTTCATCAGGGTAAATACAGGTTCCCCAACCTTTGTCCCTTCCATACTCATAGGTCCCCTTAAATATAGTTCCATCCGGGAAAAGCGCACTACCGCCACCATGAGGCAAGCCTTCATGCAGTGGGCCTGAATACTTTGCTTCATCAGGAAAGTAAAAAGTTCCCCGATCACTAAATTGTCCATCTTCAAATGCGCCATCATATTTTGAACCATCAGAAAAAGTATATACGCCCTGGCCGTGCATTTTATTATTTTTCCAGGTTCCTTCATATCGCCGGCCATCCGGCCAGATCATCATTCCGCGGCCTTCCCTGATATCTCCTGCCCACTCTCCAGAATAACTTCTTCCATCGGGCCAGGTCATTTTACCTTCGCCGTGGCGATAAGCTTCTTTCCATTCTCCTGTATATGTTTTACCATCCGGCCAGGAATAAGTGCCCCTGCCTTCATACAGACCGTTAACGAAATGGCCTTCATATTTTTCACCACTTGGCCAATAATAGGTTCCAAGACCATGCATCTGATCATTTCGCCACTCACCTTCATATTTCCGCCAATCAGCAAACAGGTAGGTTCCCCGGCCATGCATGCGGTCTTCTTTCCAGTGGCCTTCATACTTGTCACCATTCGACCAGATAAATGTACCTTCGCCATGGAAAAGGCCTGCTTTCCATTCGCCACTATAACGGCTTCGGTCAGGCCAGGTTACCGTGCCTATGCCATGAGGTTTGCCATCTACAAGCTCTCCCCTGTAATCACCGTCTCCGGCTAACTTCATCTCCGGTCATTACCCTCCAATATTATACGGTATGAAATCGAGTTGGAAAATGGTTGCATCCAGTAATGTGCAAAAAGGCAAAAGCCTGCTAATTAATAGACATTTCTACAATCAACAGGCTTTTCCTTCTATATGCAAAACAAAATAAGCGTGAACAAGCTAATATATTTCTCCGTATTACAGTTAGTGGATTTGAGCCCGGCTCATATTAACCGTTGGAGGTGTGGATGTTTTCTAAGGGTTCCTTTTTCTTCCATGCCAGGTAAACCATGAATATCCCCAGTTCGTATAAAAGCATAAGTGGTATGGCCATTAGTACCTGCGAAAAAATATCAGGCGGGGTTATAATTGAAGCAAAAATAATGATAACCAGCAGGGCAAATTTTCTGTTGCTCCTCAGGAAGGTAGTATTTACAAGACCTATGCTGCCCAAAAACCAGAATAAAACCGGCATTTGAAAAACAAGTCCAAAAGAAAATATAAAAGATGCCGTAAAAGATACATAGCGTGCGATGCTGAAATTTGGAACGAGGTCCTGACCAGAAAAACCGATAAAGAAATTTAGCGCAAATGGCAGTACAACAAAGTAGGCAAATGAAATACCCAGCCCAAACAGGATATACATAATAAATGTTAGCAGTATGGCAGCACGCCTTGTTTTACCGGTTATTGTCGTTGCAAGAGAAACCAGCTGGTAAAGGATTATAGGCAGTGTAACTGTTGCGCTTGTAATAAAAGACAACCTCAGGTTTGCCAGCAGGGCTTCCGATGGAGTTAGAAAGATTAATTGCAAATCAAGCCCTTCATGATCAAGCCCGGCATAAGCGAGGTTGGCAGGTAAAAGCAGCACAGTTCGAACATAATCAATAAATGCGAAACTGATCACTGCAAATATAAATATTGTTACAACTATTATGATCAGCCTTTTACGCAGTTCTTCAAAAAGCCGGATTATATCACTTTTTTCCAACTTAACTGTATCTCCAATCCTTACCATTACTAGTCAACAGTAATACCCTGTTCTTCATTGCTTTCAGCCTGGAAAAACTGGAGGTAAGATAAGGCATTCTGGTACAACCTGCTTTCTTCACTCTCTTCTTCGATTACTTCTTCCAATATGGCTTTGGCAAAGGTAACATTTCCAAGATATTCACCGAGCAGGACAGCATAATAAAACCGGTCATCATTATCTGCTGTATCGTCCGCTATTTTCTCTTCAAGATACTCTTCCAGCCATTTAGCTTCATCCATTAAAAGCTCATCTTCACCAGCCAGATCAAAGAGCTGAATAAGAGACAGGTGATACAGGGGATCTGGATTCGCCCTTAAGATATCACTGATAGCCGAAGCTTCATCAAGCATTTGACTGTGATCATCCCTGCCCTCAAAAAGCAGGTAAGCTAATTCAAGCCTGTACTGCATATCTGCAGGCGCAACATCAGTAAGTGAAGTGTAAATATCAATCAACCTCTCCTGGTATTCTTCTATGGCTTCTTCATTGTTGAAGAATACCTGTTGAACAACTATCAGGTATCGATAGTTCTCTGCCAACTCAAGCAGTACGGCCTCATTTTCTTCATTCTCATCAAGCTGAGATTCAAGGCGGGCAACCTCGGCTTCATAGTAATCAAGATAATCCTGCGGTTCGGGTTCGCTTTGCTGATCGGGCAGGGGCGTTCCACTGCCAAATATCGCATGGTATACATTCGGCCCAAATAAGCCAAGAATCATACCCAAAGCCAGCACTGCGGCAACTATGGCTGCCCAGCGTTGTTTTTTTAAATCCCTCGCCCTAACTTTTTTTCTAGCCAATATTAAATCCCTCCGGGTCCTTGTACGAGATCAATCGCCATTTGTCAAGGTGTACTCACTTTGCAAAAAGCGACCTGTTTTTAGTTCATCTAATTAATCAGTCGTCCAGCTTAACCAGCAGGCGACCACAATTCTCACAATACACCATTGCGTCTGGATTGTAAAGATGCCCCCGCAACCCTGAAGAGATAAAGACGCGGCATCCACCGCAAAGGTCTTCATTCACCACCGCTATAGCCTGACCCTGATTCTTTTCTGCCAGCATAACGTATTTATCCATATATTTTCTCTCAACTTTTTCGGCCCTGGTGGCTCTTTCCTCCCTTAAACCGACTATGGTCTGGTTCATTTCCGCCAGGTTTACTTTTAATCTTTCTTCTTTTTCTGTTAGTTCATTTTCCGCTTTATCGAGTTCGCTTTTAAGCCTGGCAAGCTCTTCATCCTGTTCTTCAAGGGATTCCATGATTAACAGTATTTCATCTTCCGTTTTTTCTTTCTCCGACAGTAATTGATCCATCCTGCGATGCATCTGTTCTAACTCTTTCACGTTAGTTACGGTACCATTGTACATGTTATCATTTACTTCCCTGCGGTCATCAACAAGCTTTTGCGTTTTCATTTCAAGGTTTTTTAATTTTTTTCTGTCATCTTTGTTCTGGTTTTCCCTGTTCTCATAATCTTCCCGGAGCTGCCTGACCAATTCGGTTGTTTCGTCAACTCCACTTTCGGCCGGAGCTTCCTCAATCTTTTCTTCAAGGTCTTTTATGGCCAGGTCAACTTTCTGCAATTCCCATAGTAGTTTAAGCTGCATCAGCTTCCTCCTCATAGATGGTTAAATAAAAAAGGGTAGGTTTTCACCCACCCCTAAGTGCAACTCCAACCTGCCGGCGTTAACGCCTGCAGATGTACCTCAACCCCGTACCCCTCGTCCTCCAACTTATGCTGAAGGTAATCTTTCAGGTATTTAACACCTGGCAATTCAGTAGCATGATGGCCTGCATCTATGAGAGCAATATTCAATGCCTGCGCATCTTTAAGATCATGATAACGGAAATCCCCTGATATCAGGACATCTGCATTTTGCCTGGCGGCATGTTCTATCAAAGAACCCCCGCTGCCTCCACAAAGCGCAATTCGCCTGAAGCCTTCTCTGTCATTGATTGAGTATCGCAAAGTGTTAGTGGATAAATTGGTCAGGCACCTATTTATAAGCTGGTCAAAAGATAGCTCTTCCTCAAGATCAATTAGCAAGCCTAAACCAATTTCGTCTCCTTCAAGATCGAGCGGGTATAAATCATAGGCAACTTCTTCATATGGATGATGCTTAATAAGATCGGAAATTATAGTTTTACGCCTTGTAACCGGCAGAATGGTTTCAAGGCGTATTTCTGAAACCTTCTCGAGCTCGCCTTTACTGCCGATAAAAGGGTTAGTATCCGCTGCAGGCATAAATGTACCTGTACCCATGGTTTGAAAAGTACAATGGCTGTAACGACCAATCTGTCCGGCGCCAGCACGCGCTAGAGCATCAAGTATCCTGTCTTCATGCCCCTTGGGAACAAAAACGACAAGCTTTAATAGCTGCTCGCTTCCAGTAACTTCAAGCACGGAGGCATTTTTAACTGGTAGTCCAAGCGCTTCAGCGAGCCTGTAACTGACACCGCCGCGCGTAACATCGAAATTGGTATGAGCAGAATAAATATGAAGGTTGTTCCTGATAGCCCGGGCGACCAGTGATCCCCTGGGACCCGCTTCATTTATGGATGATAATTTATTATAGATAAGTGGATGATGAGTAATAATCATCTGCGCTTTTTTCTTTATAGCTTCTTCAATGGTTTCCAGGTCAGGATCCAGGGCGACCATTATACTATCAACAATTGAACTAGGGTTGCCAACCTGCAGGCCCACAGGATCTCCGGGTAGGGCAACCGACAGGGGTGCCAGCTCCTCCATATATTTCATAACAGCATTAACACTAACCTTCATATCAATACACCCTTTATCGCGCTTCTACTACAAGACTGCGAAACTCTTTCATTAGCTGCAGGCACGTTTCTCCCGGGCAGGGATAACCCAGCTCTGAATGATCTATTGAATTAATGGGCTGCACCTCCAGTGTTGTTGAGGTTATCCATACTTCCGAGGCTTTCCTGACATGATCCAGATTAAAAGATTCTTCTTTAAGAGGAATGCCGAGCTTCTGAATTAGCCCGATAACAATCTCCCGCGTTATCCCGGGTAATATAAGGTTTGTTGCAGGATGGGTATACACAACCCCATCTATTACTGCAAAGAGGTTGGAACGGGTACCTTCTGTCAACAAACCACCGGGACGATAAAATAAAGCCTCTATCGCACCTGATTCATGGGCTTTTTGCCTTGCCAGTAGGTTTGGCAGCAGGTTGATTGTTTTAATATAACAGTTTAACCAGCGCTCATCGGGAACAGTTATACAAGCAGCTGGATTTACATTTTCAAGATCCGGGAGCGGGGGAAGTTCCCTGACATACATCACAAGGGTTGGCTTAGCATTACCGGGAAACAGGTGATCGCGCTTTGCGCTGCCCCTGGTTAACTGCATATAGATATAACCATCTGCATAGCTGCTTTTAGCTATCAATTCACTAATAGCAGTTTCAAGCTCTGTCTTTGCATAGGGGATTTCTATCCTGATTGCTGCAGCGCTTCTTTCCATCCTCTCCAGGTGGGCAGCAAGATAAAAGGGCTGCCTGTTGTAGATCCTGATAACTTCATAAATTCCATCACCAAGCAGGTAGCCGCGATCTTCAATGGAAACCTTTGCTTCGGAAAGATCACTGTGCACTCCGTCAATCCAGGCCGGGTTCGACAACTAGACCAGCTCCATTTCCTATTCTGTATGCTTTAAAGTAACACAAATTCTCAAGCATGTCCACGTTGAGAACAGTTATAAATCTGACAGCCCGGGCCTGACCCGCTATGCTGCAGGATTTGACTTTCGCGATCTTCTGCGCCTTACTAACATTATAATTGTAATCACAATTAGCAGTAGTATCAACAGCGGCCAGGTTACCAGTGGAATAGACCAAACCTGGTTGATTCGTCCGGCCGTTGAAGCATAATAGTGATCTATCTCGGGTAAACCTGTCGTCCCTGTTTCCTGGCCGGCGGCATACTCAAGAACAGCGGCCCAGACCTTGAGTTCCCGGTTATCAACGTTTACGATTAGCTTATCAAGCTCTTCTTCTGAAACCGGGTTACCCTGGCTGTCTTTTATAACAACATTCAACTGGGGCAGTAGTTCACCAACCATGGGCAGAAAAGATAAAATATAAGAATCGGTAACCAGGCTGTATAACCTTTCATCGCCCCACTCAAGGGGTTCATAAAGGTGAGCATCAAACTCCTGCCGCCCTTCACCGGTATAGCGTTCTGCGCTGACTACAGCCCTGGTAGTCGGTATAGGTATATCAACAAATGGAACTGTAAACAAGATTGCATTTTGTGGGTTATACTCGTAACGCAAGCCGGAAAACTGTAAAAAGTATGTATCGCCCATCATTTCTGATAGCAATACTGCCACTTCAAGGGTTCTGCGTATTTCATCACCGGTAAGGTAAACCTGCACCAGGGGATAACCGGCTGAACCGTCCGGCCCGATACCTAGACCTATAAGTTCGGCAAGATCATAAACTGAAACTTTGCCCAGTGAATGCGGCATTGTGCCCGGGGTCAAACTGCCCCTGATCGATCCATTTGCCTGGACGGCAAAATCGGCACGCTGCCCTGTCTTTTCCCAGGCCACCAGGCGCATTGCATCGCTGACAAAATTGCCAAATGACGATTCCCTGAGCGGAGGGTAATTCGGAATTTCAAATTCTGATATGGCAACAGTATCAAGCACATCTGTAAAGCTGCCGCCGGTTTTTTCAGCTATGAGCTGATTCAGCTTTTCCGTGTATTCAACTATAATCTCATCTAGCTCAGGATCCTGGGATTGGTTAGAGTCAAGCCGGACCAGGTGGGGGTTACCTGTTTCATCATTTCTTATCCTTACTTCACCAGTTGAAGGATTATAGGCAATTTCAAGCAGGCCCATGTATTCAAGCAGTGAGCCTGCCTGAAGGATGATTGTATTGTTCTCAATTACCGGTTCATATAAAGCGGTATGACAATGCCCACCTACAATAATATCAATACCATCTATATTCCTGGCCAATTCCACATCCTCTTCAACCCTGGAATGGGTAATGGCAATGACTATATCTGCTCCATTACTGCGCAGGTCATTAACCATTTTTTCAGCTGTTTCATGCTGATCAACAAATTCTACGGGGTAATTAGCCGTGGTATACGAAACTGCCTGCTCACCGATTAGGCCGAACAGCCCAACACTTAAACCATTTTCAAGATTCAGTATCACACTTTCCAGGTATAAATTATTTAAAGCCAAAGGATGGTCAGAAGGGGCAGCAGTATTTGAGGCAATAACCGCTGTCCGGCTGTGGGCTTCTGGATATCCCGCCTCAAGCAGGTAGCTGGCAAGAATGTCTGGGCCGTAATCATACTCATGGTTACCGATTACAACCGCATCATAACCGATAGCATGCTTCAGTTTCATCTCCAGGGCATATCCTTCAGGGATAAGCCAGCTGTACGGGGAACCACCAATGTAATCACCGGCAGATACTAATAGAACGGGCTCTTTGCCGCTCTCCTTTTCAGCCCTGATTATCTGCACAAGATGTGCAAGACGCGCATACCCACCAACCGTCGGGTTTTCTCTTTCTGGATGAAAATCTACAGCCGGAGAATGAGGGATAACAGCTCCGTGTTCATCGTTGGTATGTAAAACTGTCAGGTATAGTTCACCAGCTGCTGCTTCTGTATTCTTACCTGTTAGTGTTAGCAAAATGAAGATGAAAACAATAAAAGCAGCAATTACAATAATTACGGGAAGCTCTCTACGCTGCATAAGTAACACCTCTCTTTCTTTGCCGATCTAAGGGAAGGATAGGATTCCCTGGTAATATTTCCAGGGAAATATCAGGAAACCTGTTCAAGATATATCTCCATAACTCCACCGCAAGCCATGCCCTGATCAGCTGCAGTATGGGCAGTTAATTCTTTTTTTATTAACCCGTTTAATCCATGATCCATATGATATAAAGCTTCCTGCCTAACTTCAGCTTCAGCACAGCCTCCTCCAAGGGTGCCTGCAATTGATCCATCGGGGTATACTATCATTTGGGCTCCTGTTTTACGGGGAGTTGAACCAATTGCTTTAATAATAGTAGCTAACACAGCTTTATCACCGCGTTCCTCTATTTTTACCAGGGCATTTAAAACATCATTTTGAACATTTTCCCCCTGGCTTTTACTGCGGCGAACCATGGTAATTTCCGCCATAATGCTAAGCGCTATTTCAGGCTCTGTCACGGCGCCTATTTTCAGGCCAACAGGGGAATGAATTTCAGATAATTTTTGAAGGGGGAAACCTGAAGCAGCCAGTTCTTTCAGCTGTTCACTGACCCGCTTCTTACTGCCGATCATGCCTATATAAGCGGCATCTCTTTGCAGTGACTTTTCCAGGCACAACTTATCATAACTATGACCCCTGGTAACAATAACTAGATAATCGCTGGGCGAAGGAATTATACTATCCAGCGCTTTTTCATAGCTGTTGCATATCACCTGATGCGCGTCAGGGTGAACTGCCGGTGCAGCAAAAGAGGGGCGGTCATCAACTATTATGATGTAATAATCAAAATGGGCAGCCAGCTTACACAGGGCGGAACCAACATGCCCTCCTCCCAGGATTATCAACCTGGGATTCGGTTCATAGTGTTTGAGGAAATACCTTAAACCGCTGTGCTGATCTTCAATTATACCGTTCGCAGGGGCTTTATGATCAAAACAGTCCTGCTTTAGCAATTTGATAATGCCCAGGGCAGTCTTTTCGTCAAGATTGCCGCCAATTATCTCAAATTCACTCAGCACCAATTGACGGCCACTTAAGAGGGCATCTTTTTCACCCGGCAAAACTGTGACCAGAGTTATCGCTTTAGATGCTTTCAGTTTTTCCTTAATTATTTTATATATCGACAATACGGTCCTCCCGGTTATCAGGCAATAATTAATCTACTTTCATAGTGCCATGCTCAAGCAAATTGATATGCATTTCAAAGGCATTGCGGAGGCTTTGACTGATATGGCCGGACGGTGAATCAGAAACATAGCGATGAAGGTAGTCACGGTAATCAGGATGAGCGCACTTGTCAATAATGGTTCTTGCCTTTTCCTTCGGCCCCAGGCTGCGAAGATCTGCCAGGCCATGTTCTGTAACTAAAACCTGCACTGAGTGTTCGCTGTGATCAGGATGTGTAACCATAGGGACGACAGTAGATATGGTACCATCTTTAACTGCGGAGGGAGCCATGAATATCGAAAGATACGCATTCCGGGTAAAATCACCGCTTCCACCGATGCCGTTAACCAGGTCCTTACCACAGACATGGGTGGAGTTGGCATGACCATTTAAATCAAATTCAAGCGCAGTATTAAGCGCTATAACACCGAGCCTCCTGATTACTCCAGGGTTATTCGACAACTCCTGGGGACGCAAAACAATCCGCGGTGTGAAAAAATCCATATTACTGTAGATCCGCTGCAGGTTTTCATCGGATACTGTCAGGCTGCAGGTACTGGCTCCCAGCAGGTGTCCCTTTTCCATCAGGTCGATCAGTGAATCCTGAAAAACCTCTGTATACATATAAAAATCGGGCACATCAGGATCATCACCCAAAAAAGACATAACGGCATTAGCTATATTGCCCACCCCTGCCTGTAAAGGTAATAATTCTGATGGTATCCGGCCTGCACGCATTTCTTTAAGCAAGAAATCAACTACCTGGTGGGCAATCCTCCTGCTTGTTTCATCAGGAATTCCCATGGGAGAAATACCGTCTGGTTCATCGTTATCTATAACTGCAACAATTTTGGTTGGATCAACCGAAGCATAAGGCAGGCCAATTTTATTCATGGGATGATAAATAGGAATTGGACTGCGTCTTGGTGGAGGAGGCTGCATGGCTATATCGGCCATTTCGCTTAGGCGCACAGAATGATAACGGTTTAATTCAATAATAACTTTTTCCGCAGTTTTAAGAAAAGTAGGAGAAGCTCCTATTGATGTGGGTAGATATATTCTTCCATCAGAAGTTACTTCCGCCGCTTCAATTACAGCCCAGTTAATATCACCCAGAAAGCCATTCTGGACAGCCTGGGGCAGGTGTGAGAGATGCATATCTGTAAATTCAATTTTCTGTTCGTTGATCATCTTACGCATAATTTTTGAAGACTGGTATGGGGCTCGCCAGGCAACCGCATCAGCTTCGGCCAGCAAATCATCAAGTTTACCGGTTGAAGCGCCACTTAGCACATTCAGCTTAAAAGGTTCACCCCTGGCATGCAGTTCTTTTGCCCTGCGGGCAAGGGAGCGTGGAATTGCCTTTGCTGATCCGGCAGCAGTAAAACCACTGAAGGCAACTGTTTGGCCATCTTCAATCATTGATGCCGCTTCTTCTGCTGAAACGCGTGGGAAATATATTGGACTCATATCTTTTCCTCCTTTTATGCAGGCAGCCTGATTAGTCTAATTACCCTAATAGCAATTATATTATAAAAATACTGCAATAACCATTCTTAACAATCTAGAATGGTTATTTGACTATACCACAATGCAGGTGGAAGTAGAAAAACCGATGTCCTGTCTGATTAAACAATTGATACACTGACTGTCCCCGGGTTTAGCGAGCTCTGTTTATATCTAAAAGTTCCGCTTTAGTGATGATTTGATTTTCAAAACAATCCGCTAGCTGTAGGTAAAAGGCTGTTTATTTTTATACGTTAACACTCTCCAAAGCCACTCCATCGGACCATATCTGAATTTCTTCAACCACAGGTTGCTCCAAATAACTTGGATGAAATATATTGCAGTTGCAATCAAGATTCCCTGGGCGGCATTAACATTTGCATATAAACCAAGACCAAAACCGTAAAAAATAAAAATACAGATAACTGTTTGGGAAAGATAGTTGGTTAGAGCCATCCTGCCTGCTGCAGCGACAGGGTAAAATAGTTTTTTAAAAAACGCTCCCTGCAGCGCCAGGGCTACCAGAGCTACATAAGCCGGAAATAGAAACAGGGAAGC
>SKWE01000039.1 GCA_007129055.1 Syntrophomonadaceae bacterium | reverse complement strand
CAAATATATTAATCATCTATATTGTCTGGAAAGGTGAGTGCTTATGAAACATTTTCTTAATGAAGATTCAGAAAGTCTGCGCGAAAAAGTTGTAATTCTTGATTTCGGCGGACAGTACAGTATGCTCATTGCCAGGAGAATTAGAGAAGCCGGTGTGTTTTGCGAACTGCTGCCATTTAATGCACCCTGGGCCAAGATTGCTGAGCATTATCCCGCCGGAATAATCCTGTCAGGCAGCCCGGCCAGTGTAAATCAGGTTAACGCCCCGCGCTGCGATCCTGCAGTTTACAAAAGTGGGATTCCCATTCTCGGTATATGCTATGGGATGCACCTGATGGCAAAAGAACTTGGTGGCGAAGTTGAAAAAGGTGGCAGGTCTGAATTCGGCAGAACCTCATTTAAAATTGTAGAAAAAGAACCTCTTTTCGGTGATCAAATTTTTGCCCTGGATGATTCATGCAACGCCTGGATGAGTCATCAGGATGAAGTAAGTGAACTACCAACGGGATTTACCGTGCTGGCTAAAACAGAGAACGGAACTGTTGCCGCAATTGGTGATCACCAGAGGAAAATTTACGGTGTACAGTTTCACCCGGAAGTGTTTCATACCCCCGGTGGCAATAATGTATTGAAGAAATTTCTTTTTTCAGTTTGCCAGTGCAGCAAGAACTGGACTCCGGGAAGCTTTGTGAACGATGCTGTCAAAAAGATTAGAGAGACTGTGGGAGAGGGAGAAAAAGTGGTTTGTGCCTTAAGCGGAGGGGTTGACTCTTCGGTAGTTGCCTTTTTGCTTGACCGGGCTTTGGGTGAGCGGGCCGTATTCATTTTTGTCGACCACGGACTGTTAAGGCTAAAAGAAGCGGAGCAGGTAGTTAAACTGTATAAGAAAGGCCTGAAGGGCGAATTTATTTTAATCGATGCCAGGAGAAGGTTTCTTGAAGCTCTTGCCGGTGTAACGGACCCTGAAGAAAAAAGACAGATTATCGGTGCAGAGTTTATTAATGTATTTAAAGGGCAGGCTTTGGCCATGGGTGATATCACTTACCTGGCCCAGGGTACAATATATCCGGATGTAATAGAGAGCGGTTCGATCCAGGGCGCAGCTGTTATTAAATCGCATCATAATGTGGGTGGATTACCTGAAGAATTGGGGTTTGACCTGGTTGAACCGCTGCGCGAGCTTTTTAAGGATGAAGTCCGCCTGGTTGGTGCTGAACTGGGCCTGCCTGATAAGATTTTAAAAAGGCAGCCATTTCCCGGGCCGGGCCTGGCAGTGCGGATCATCGGCGATATAACGGCTGCTAAACTTGAGATAGTAAAGCTGGCGGATGCTATATTTCGGAAAGAAATACAGAGAGCCGGCGCTGATGAAGGGCTATGGCAGTATTTTGCCGTTCTTACCGATGTTCAGGTAGTGGGGGTAAAAGGCGATGATCGCCATTACGGACCGGTGATTGCCCTGCGGGCAGTTGCTTCTGAAGATGCCATGACGGCGGATTGGGCCAGAGTACCTTTTGATGTGCTTGAGAAGGCATCGCTTAGGATTACAGGCGAAATACCTGAAGTGGCAAGAGTCGTATATGATATAACCTCCAAGCCTCCCGGAACAATAGAGTGGGAGTAAGAAACTATAAAAGGTTTTAAACGTGGCAGTATAAGAATAGGTTAATAAAAAGGCGTACCACATGTTCTAAATGGTTACGCCTTTTTTATATTCAATTTTTGTATGCTCAGCCTATTTCTCTGCACATTTCAACAAAAAATTGGTGTACGCGCAGGTCACTTGTTAGCTCGGGATGAAAAGAGGTGGCAAGCAGGTTGCCCTGCCTGGCAGCGACCGTTCCTTCCGGTAAATGGGCCAGGACTTCTACCCCGGATCCCGTGTTCAAAATGATTGGAGCCCTGATGAAAACCGCTGTAAGCGGTTCCTTAAAAGTTTTGAAGTCAAGTTCAGTTTCAAAACTCTCCCTCTGCCGCCCGAAGGCATTGCGCTTTACCACGATATCCATCAGGCCAAGCTTTGGTTGGTTTGAAATGCCGTCGGTTATTTCATTTGCCAGCAAGACCATCCCCGCGCAGGTACCGAAAAGCGCCAAACTGCCATTTTCAGTTCTTTGGCGAATTGAATCTGCCAGGCCGAAAATATCAATTAGCTTACCGATAGTTGTACTCTCGCCACCGGGCAAAATCAGTCCGCTCACTTCATCCAGGCTCTGAGCATCTTTTACAGCAACTGCCTCTGTGCTGCAAAGTCTAAGATGGTCCAGGTGTTCTGATACGGCGCCCTGGACAGATAAAACTCCAACTTTCATTTACTATATTCCCCGTTCCTGCATGCGGTCTGCGTCTGTTAATGTGGCCATTTCAAGGCCGGGCATTGCACCGCCCAAGCCTTCAGAGACCTCTGCAAGCACCTTGGGATCATCATAATGCAGGGTTGCTTTAACTATTGCCTCAGCAACTTTTTGCGGGCTCTCTGATTTAAAGATACCTGAACCGACAAAAATACCATCAGCGCCAAGCTGCATCATCAGGGAAGCATCGGCGGGAGAAGCAATCCCTCCCGCAGCAAAATTAACTACCGGCAAGCGTCCTGCTTCGCGAACTTCCTTCAGCAGTTCAACCGAAACGCCCATCTCCTTGGCCATCACAACCAGCTCGTCGTCCTGCTTGCTGATCACCTGGCGAACCTGGTCCATCACCCGGCGCATGTGGCGCACAGCCTCAACAACGTTGCCCGTGCCCGGTTCACCCTTTGTTCTCATCATCGCGGCCCCTTCAGAAATACGGCGCAGGGCTTCGCCTAAATCTCTTGCGCCGCAAACAAAGGGCACCTTAAATAGATGCTTGTTGATATGATATTGCTCATCGGCAGGGGTTAGAACTTCGCTTTCATCAATGTAGTCTACACCGAGTTCTTCTAAAATCTGTGCTTCAGCAATATGGCCAATACGGACTTTTGCCATAACCGGTATGGTAACCGTTTCCATGATAGTTTTTATCATTTCGGGGTCGGCCATCCTGGCTACGCCGCCTGCTGCCCTGATATCGGCGGGTACGCGCTCAAGTGCCATTACGGCAACAGCCCCGGCTTTTTCGGCTATCTGGGCCTGTTCCACTGTTGTAACATCCATGATTACGCCGCCTTTTTGCATCTGGGCCATACCTTTTTTAACCCGAAATGTTCCCGTTTCTTTCATCTTGAAAACTCCTCTCACAGTACGATTTATTCCTGGTGTTCAACCGGTCTTACCGGCAGTCCTTTTTCTGAAAGGTAATCTTTGATTTCGGCTATTCTGAAAGTGCCGTAATGCAATATTGATGCCGCCAGGACGGCATGTGCATTTCCCGCTGTTAGTGCTTCATACATATGTTTCAATGTGCCAGCTCCACCCGATGCAATAACCGGTATCTTTACCGCGCCAGTTACAGCAGCCAGGAGATCTAAATCATAGCCATCCTGTGTGCCGTCAGCATCCATTGAAGTTAGCAGAATTTCTCCTGCGCCTAGCTTTTCTGCTTCAACTGCCCACTCAACGGCATCCCGGCCCGTTGGCGTACGACCCCCGTGTGTGTAAACTTCCCATCTTAATTCTTCCGTATCAGGTTTATCCTTAATGCGGCAGGCATCAATCGCAATGACTATGCATTGATTGCCGAATCTTTGGGCCCCTTCGCTGATTAATGCAGGCCTTTTTAATGCAGCTGTGTTTAAAGATACTTTGTCAGCTCCCGATTGCAACAGCTCGTCCATAAAGTCAGTTGAATCTATTCCGCCTCCCACTGTTAAAGGTATAAAAACCACTTCCGCAGTTTTGCGTACCACATCAACAATTGCCCTGCGTCCTTCAACTGAGGCGGTGATATCTAAAAAAACCAGTTCATCAGCGCCTTCGCTGTTGTAAAAACTGGCCCGTTCCACTGGATCTCCTGCATCCCTGATATCAACAAAGCGGGTGCCTTTAACTACCCGGCCATCCCGCACATCCAGACAGGGAATTATTCTTTTTGCCAACATAACCAGGACTCCTTAATATGCACAGAAAATAATTTTTATAATGAAATAACTAATGCTGCAAACATTGCTAACAACAGATCATATAAGTTAGCTCTGATCGGCTATAATCTTACCAAAATTAGAGAGAAGGCGCAAGCCTGCCGGGCCACTCTTTTCTGGGTGAAATTGGACTCCGAAGGTATTGCCTGAAATGACAGCAGAAGTGAAGGGAAACCCGTAGTCTGTAAGGGCAAGGTTGTAATCTTTTATCTCAGGCTTCACATAGTAGGAATGGGTAAAATAAAAATAGGTCCCCCTGTTTAGCGAATCGAAGAGAGGATGGTTTTGCAGCGGTTCAACCTGGTTCCAGCCTACATGAGGGACATGTAGTGTGTCGGGAAAACGCTTAACCTTACCCTGAATAGCATCTAAGCCTTTAACCGAACAAATTTCATTCTTAGATTCTTCACTTTCAGTAAGCAGAAGCTGCATGCCAAGGCAGATACCCAGGAAAGGCTTGTTTTTTGCTATAACCGCCAGCAATGCATCTGCCAGGTTATTTTTATTTAAAGCTTCAACTGCGTGATCAAAAAAGCCTACCCCCGGGAAAATGATTGCTCTTGCCCTGGCGATAATATCCGGATCATTAGATATTACAGGTTTCAGGGATACCATTTCTGCCGCCTTGAATATACTTCTTAAGTTTGCGCTTCCGCTGTCTACAATTACAATTCCGCTCATCACAACCCCCACCAATTGACAAGGGGACGTACCATTTGTCAACTTTATTTATTGTAGTATACACATAATATAATAATTTTGCTCTTTCATCTCTATTAAATGTTGACAAATGGTACGTCCCCTTGTCAATATTTAGTGGCCGACCGCTTTCAAAGAGCTGTTTCCTTCAATATTATAGAATATTGTACCCAGGGTTTTAATCCCTTTCTTAATTTCTTCAGTGGAAGGCTGGCTGAATGAAAAGCGGGCACTCTTTTTACCGCCCCCGTTGCTGAAGAAGCCTTCACCGTGCACAAAGGCAACATTTTTTTCCAGGGCAAGCTGCAGCAACTCCCTGCTGTCGGGGTAGTGATCGGGGAATGTGACCCAGACAAAAAAGCCTCCCCTGGGTTTATTAAACTTGATCCCGGAGGGGAAACAACGCTCCATTGATTCTAACATGGTGTCCCTTTTTTGGCGATAGAGTTCGGTAAGTTTCCTGGTGTGCATGTCTATATAGCTATCTCTTGATAAACAGCAGGCCAGCTGCTGGCCCAGGGTACTTGAACATAAGTCGGCAGTTTGTTTTACCATGGAAGCTTTTTCGATT
>SKWE01000133.1 GCA_007129055.1 Syntrophomonadaceae bacterium | reverse complement strand
CTGCGAAGCGCGTCGCAATAACCAGGCTTATGGCAACAGCTACCTGGTTATCAGCGCTGGTTTTAAAATCGCTACTGCCCTGTATTATCTCGGCAATCTTGATGAAAGTAAAAAACTGACCGTGGAGTTATTGAAACTGGCCGGGAAAGAAGGGTTGTCAAATGCCCCGCGTGTTGGGCTGCTCTGGACACTGAACGGTGAGATAACCAGGGAAAAAGGGATTTTAGAGGAAGCTGAAGATTACATAGATCAGGGCCTGCTGATCAGTGAGCCTGAAAAACCTTCCTATAGCTGGAACTGTCTTTTTAAAACAGCGCTGGCTTTTTCGAAACAGGATTACCATCTTGCGCTGGAAACTATCCAGGAGATAGAGAACATCCATAGTCAATATGAACTGCCAAACTTTATCCTCATACCTGCGGTCACCTGGAAAGCGCGTGTCTTGCTAGCCCAGGGCAGTATGCTTAGGGCAGAAGAAGAGCTTCTGCACATTGGGGTAGCTACTGAAGCAGCAGAGATTAATGGGGGATTGGAAGCAGGGTATCTCGTTTTATGTCGTATTTTGTTGTCAAAACCAGATCACTCAATTGAAACTGTCGGCAGATTGATTGAGCTGGTAGAAAATGCTGCCATGGCCGGGGGTAATAAAAAACCTCTTTTGGAAGCTTTACTGCTAAAAGCTCAGGTGCAGGATCTTTCCGGGAAGCAGGAGAATGCGGAGGAGACTTTAGGGGCGCTGCTGGAAATAGGTTTAAGGTCAGGCTATTATCAGCTTTTCCTGGATGAGGGTGAATCTTTTTACAAAGTTTTAAAGAGGGTGCTTTCAAATTATAACCATGTTGCCGGCAATGATGATTCTGATGTAATATCCTTTGCCAGGAAAATTTACCGTGATTTGACCATGGCAGTTAACCGGGAAAAGAGCACGAAAGATGGCACATCACAGCCCGCAGGACTACCTGGCAGAAAAGCAGTTGTAGCAGAAGAAGGAGCTTCATCAACAAAAATTGGCCCGGCCGAAGAGTTGAGCGAAAGAGAACTTGAAGTCCTCAAACTTCTAGGCAGGGGAATGTCGAACCAGCAAATCGCGGAAGAGCTGTTTCTATCCCTGGGAACTGTTAAATGGCATACCAGCAATATTTACGGCAAATTGGAAGTTAGAAGCCGGGCCCAGGCTGTAGCCCTGGCCCGAAACTATAAACTGATAAACTGATATTTCAGGCGGCCATTTCTCGCTTACAAAGACTACTGCGAACCTGCCAGGTGTATAAACTTCTGAATATCTTTCTTAATCAGGTCTAAAGAACTCTTCCAGAAGTCAACTGAATTTATATTTATGCCGATGCTCTTAGCTGCCTCTGATATGGTACTTTGCCCGGAAACCCGGAGCAGTTTTTTATAGTCTTCTAAAAATGCGCTGCCCTTTTCCAGGCTAAGGTTGTAAAGGCCCAACGCGAAGAGCAGTCCAAAAGCATATGGAAAGTTGTAGTAGTTTTCTTCAGCTTCATAATAATGGGGTTTAACCAGCCACATGTAGGGATGATTATAATCTTTGTGCATAGAATCCCCGTATACCTGCTGCTGGGCATTGCTCATTAAAGCATTCAGGTCATTTACACTAAGCACGGATTCTTTCCTCATTCTGAAAAGGTTTTCTTCAAATATGAAGCGGCTGTAGATTTCTACTATATACTGGCCGGCTTCTGAAATCCTGTTTTCTAATATTGTAAAGGCTTCATCGCCCGGGCTTGCTTCTAAAGCAGCATTGCAGACAACTGTTTCACTGAAAATCGATGCTGTTTCAGCCAGGGGCAGGGGGTAATCAGAGTTTAATATTCCTTCACTTTTCAGGCAGTAGGCATGATAGGCATGACCAAGTTCGTGCGCCATGGTTGTCATATCGGTGAAACTGCCGTTGAAATTAAGTAGGATTCGGCTCTCTTCCATCGGTTTGATGCTGTAGCAAAAGGCGCCCCCGCTTTTGCCATTCTTCGGATCAGAATCGATCCAGTTTTCATCAAATGCTTTTTTGTAAAGGTTGCCCATTTCAGGACTGAAAGCGGATATTTTTTCCAGGATAAAGTTCTTAGCCTCATCAAGGGAAAAGCGAATATCGGCTTTTCCCATTGGAGCGTAGAGATCATAAAAGGGGAGGCTTTCCTTTTTTCCGAGTAAGGCGGCTTTAAAGCGGTAGTAATTTTGGTATTCAGGTAAAAAATCAACTATAGCCTCATGCATCGACTGCAGGGTTTTCATTTCCATGCGGGAATTAAAAAGCGTTTCTTCAAGGGGATTGGTAAAGCCCCGTTTATTGCAAAGGGTTATTACTTCGCCTTTAATTCCATTTAGGGCAGCGGCAACAGGCTCCTCTATTATTTTGTAAGCCTCTAGCTCGGCTTTATAACCATTTTCCCTTGCTTTGCCGTCCTTACTGTAAGCCAGGTTTCTTACTTCCGGCAGGGGCAGTATTTTTTCCTGTCCATCCAATTCCACTTTTACGGGCAGGGTTGAAGTAAGTTTTTGCTGTAGTTTTGACCAGGCTGCGGATCCGGTTCTTTTAAGCTCTGCAGCGATAGCTTCTTCCTTATCTGATAATAAATAGCGGCTTTTATCAATTTCCCGGGTTAAGTAGAAGCTATGTTCTTTCAGTAGTTCAGTTTTATTGCTTAACGAGGTTGAATTTTTACTGCTGCTCAACCATCTCCTGAAACGGACCTGGGGTTCAGTTAAGCGGGAAGAAGTCTTCTCCAGGCTCTCGTAAACCTTGAATGCTTCTTCGTCACGGCTGTTGTCGCTGGCCTTAAGATAAGTGTAGGCCATAAGCTTTGAAAATATATTTTTGTAATCAGCAAGCAGCATCAGGTATTTTTCAGCCGCTTCTTCTTTCTTCTGGTAACATTCAGGATTAAACTTTTCCAGCAAATCCAGAAAGTGAGCAACTCTTTCCATGTCCTCTTTAAAAGAAAGATCTGAAAATCCAGGATAGATTCCGGCAAGATCCCACTGCATAGACATTTACATACCACCTTTTCCTAAACTAAGTTCCACTTCTAAAAGGATGTTAAACAGTTTATAGATAATTATAGCATGGAGGCCGGGAATAGAATCAGAAACATTATTCTGCAGAAATGAAATCTTGTTTTTGCCTGAAACTGGGGAAACTTTAAAAATACTGATATAATTTAAAAGAAGGGGCGAAATTTATATGGAAGATATTGATAAGAAAATAGTTGATGTAAAAAGAAAAATAGATGATGTTAAGAAACGCTGGCCGTTTCATTCTCCCAAGCCGGCCCTCTTTCAAGAGCTGGAAGAACTTGAACTTGAACTGGAAAGGTTACAATCGCTTAAGAAGGAGTAACGAGATTAATAGTAAGTGAGAGGGCTTTTCAGTAAGAGCATTTTGTTTAAATAGCTTTAAGAGCGGGGTGTTTAAAATTATTGAACAACTGAAAAAGCTGGTTATCCTGGCAGTGCTGTTTTTAACTCTATTATTTATCCTTTTTGTGATCAACCAGACAGCCCAAATTGTGAACCTGGTTTCAAATATTAACCCTTTGTCAGGGCAGATAGTGCTGTTTTTCTTACTAACCCTTTACCTCCTGGCAGTAGCAATTCCGTTGATGGCTATTATAAGAAGGCCGACAGCGCTTTTACCGCCCCGGGATACCGGGGGAGAAGCTTACCGGTTATACCTTAAGAAGCTTGCTGAAAGGTTAGGAAAGAATACGCACCTGTTGAATAGAAAAATAGATCCCGGCAACATGGATACCATTAACGAAGCGCTTAACATCTTAAATAGCAAGGCAGATAATCGGATAAAAACTGCAGCTTCCAATGTGTTTATCATGACAGCCATATCCCAGTACGGCGCTCTTGACGCTGTAATTGTTGCTCTCGCTCAATTTCGGATGATCTGGCAGGTAACCCTGCTTTATAACCAGCGTCCCACCCTGCGTGAACTCGGTTACCTGTACAGTAACGTTTTCGCCACTGCCTTTCTGGCTACAAAAATTGAAAATCTTGATCTGCTGGAGGACCAACTTGAACCGGTCATTGCATCAATTATGGGGAGTTCTTTTTCTTCGATGACCCCGGCTTTAAACACGGCTGCTAATGTGATAACCAATTCAATAATCCAGGGGTCGGCCAATGCTTACCTGACCCTGCGGGTGGGGGTTATAACCAAGAACTACTGTGCTTCGCTTGTCCATCCGGAACGAAGTAAGCTGCGCAGGGCCGCTGCAGTTCAGGCAGCAGCCCTGTTGGCAAAAGTGTTAAGCGAATCCTCCTACAATGTCACCAAAGCTGTAGTGAGAGCAACAGCAAAAACGGGGAAAAGGCCATTCCGTTACGGTCAGGAAGTTGTTAGTAAAACATCCAGGAAAACCTGGGATGCAGGTAAGACAACTCTTCGTAAGAGTGAAGATTTAACTAAGCGTTTAGGCAGCGCCCTGAAAGATAGTGGACGACGATTTAAGCTTTTTTTCGTAAAACCGGATTCCGAAGAGTAACCCCGGGCACTGATAAAAACAGTCTTACTGAAAATGCTTTTTAACTTAAATTGTGTTAATATTTATATTATTATACATATTATCTTGTAAAGCATGAAAGGGGTGTGTTGTTTGGCGATTCATGTTGAGCGTAAAGATGTTCGCTTTTATCCTGATTCAAAAAGAGTTATCGCCAGGTTTTTTATGCCCGGCGGAGAAGAAAGGGCCATAAAAATTATAGAAAAAATTCTTGCCCTCTCTGAAGAAGAAACCAGGTTTACCTTAAACCAGGTTTTAATCAATTTTGCCCAGCGGCATAGAAATATAACCAGGGTTTTTGAAAAACATTGTGAACAGGTAAAGCATGTATTTGAACGTTTGGATGTGGACGTAGAAAACCTGCCACATGAAAGGAAGCTTTTAATCGGTTCCTATTTCACCATGGAATATTCCATAGAATCTGCCGCATTTTTTAACCCCTCCATCGTAGATGACCCCGATCAGACCGCTTTGGGAGAAGGCGAAAAAAGGGTAATTGTCAGTTTCAGGGCTACCGGTGAGGGACATATCTCATCAATAGTTTTCAGAAGTGGAACCATAGACAAGAATAACAACCTGAAATTCAAGGATCCTGGCGACCTGGTAGACATACCGGAAGCGATAAAGAAGCATGTATATGATAAAAAAGCATTTATCGAGAAGCTTCATGAAATGAAGATCCAAAAAGATCTTGTAGGCATGGTTATGGATCAGCTTGGGGATCAGTTCATATATGGGGAACTTCAGGCCAGTATCGCCAACTGCATGAGCAATACTAATTTAACCTCAATCCAGAAGAAAGTAATCAGCGATATTAACTGGCTGGCCAACTCGCATTACG
>SKWE01000067.1 GCA_007129055.1 Syntrophomonadaceae bacterium | reverse complement strand
TTCGTAATCATATCCATGATCTATAATCACCATATTCCCATAACTTCCACGATAGCCAACAAAGATAACCTCTCCTGGCGCTGCCGCCCATATTGCTGAGCCATGTGCACCAATTATATCTACGCCCATATGAAACTGGTAGCCGCTTGCATATGGAATCCGGCGCACGCCAAATCCTGAAGCAAACCTTCCGCGAGCAGGCCATATAGAAGGTTTTGCATCAGCTTTTTCGACATATTCACCTACAGTATCTAATGCAACAACTTTTTCGGGAACAACGCTTTGTAAAACCGTTAAGTTGTCAACAGCACGGTCAAGAACCCCGCCTGTTGATGAACGACTGCTGTAAAGACGCACTGTTTCACTATTATTGCCCGCAGCATTGACGGTTTGGGGATAGTGGTTGTTAGGATTGAGCTCATAGCTGTTGTGCAGTTCCTCGTTTAGAGTATCAGGGTCAAGCTCAAGCCTTTCTGTAACCATATCAACCAACTCGTCAATTGCATATATCTGCTCTATCATTCTTTCCGTCTCAATCGCAAGAGCGTCAATTTCTTCCTGCTGCGCTCTGTTTACTTCTCTCAGAGCTTGAGCCTCCTGGGCCTGTGCGGCAGCTTTCAGGTAAGCAAACCCTAGAGCACCTAGCCCGGCAACAGCAAGCACGAGCAAGGCAACAACAGCCTGTACAGCATATAACGGAAGCCTCAGACTGTATGTTGCCTCTTCAGAATGCGGAACAATCATTATAGTAAAACAGCGCTTTTCATTATCCTTTGACATAAAGAAAAGCTCCTTTTTATTCATAATCCTCACTAATTACTTAAACAGCCACTGAAGGGCGGCTGCTTAACACATTCTATATTATAACATACTGTGCAAATGTATGGATTAAACAATAACGATTCCCGCTCGTCAGTCAGAATAAACTAATGCTGGTTATATAGCTTTAACAAACAACTACCTGCTGATTCAAGAAAAATTGTTTCACGTGAAACATTGCTAAGATCCTAAATAATGTTTCACGTGAAACAATTTTTATATACCCTCTGGCAGCAGCATTGATATTAGTCTTTCCAGATCTTCCTCGCTATAATAGTATATCTCTATTGTGCCGCCTTTTTTGCCCTCCTTAAGCCGTACCTTGGTCCCTAGTTCCCGTTGCATCTGCAGCTGGATTTCCTGGCGCAAAGGATCCAACGGTTTCTCTTCTTTGTCTGCAGATCTGTCTTTTTGCTTTGCAGATGTCAGCTTTTCAACTTCCCGGGCTGTTAAACCGTCCTTAATAATTTTAAGTGCCGCTTCTAACTGTAAATCGGGGCTGTCAAGAGATAATAGTGGTCTTACCTGCCCTGCTGTTATTTCACCCTTTTCCAGGTGCCCTAAAACCTTTTCCGGCAAAACAAGCAGCCTGACACTGTTAGCAACTGAAGACCTGCTTTTACCAAGTCTTTTTGCTAACTCTTCCTGGGTATAGCTGTAGTCTTCCATTAGCTTACGGTATGCCTGGGCCTCTTCAACCGGGTTCAGATCTTCTCTCTGAAGGTTTTCAATTAATGCAATTTCTAACATGGTGCTTTTATCTATCTCTTTTACTATAGCTGGAACCGACTTTAAATTTGCTAATTTGGCGGCCCGGCATCTTCTTTCTCCGGCTACCAGGTAATAGCCATCCTCATCTACAGCTTTTGTAACTACCACGGCCTGCAGCACACCGTGGGTTTCAATAGATGAAGCCAGTTCTTTCAATTTCTCCTCATTAAAGGTCCTTCGAGGCTGATATGGATTCGGCTTTATTAAGCTAAGCGCTATATCGCTGCTATCCTCCGTGCCAGCTGTTACGTCAGGAATGAGGGCTCCCAAGCCTTTGCCCAAACGTCTTTTTTCACTCATCGTTTTAGAACCTCCCGCGCCAAGGCGAGATGAAGCTCAGCGCCCCTGCTTTTAGGATCATATTCAAGAATGTGTTGTCCGTAACTGGGCGCCTCGCTTAGCCTTACATTACGTGGAATAACAGTTTTATAAACATATTGTTGAAAATAGTTTCTAACTTCTTCGGCCACCTGTTCAGAAAGGTTGGTCCTTGAATCGTACATTGTGAGGACTACGCCTTCAATTTGCAAATCCTTGTTCATATGTTTTCTAACCAGGGTAATCGTGTTCATTAACTGACCAAGCCCTTCAAGGGCATAATACTCACATTGAATAGGGATTATTACACCGTCTGCAGCGTTCATTGCATTTAAAGTAAGCAATCCAAGTGAAGGCGGGCAATCTATAATAATAAAGTCGTATTCGTCTTTAATTTCTGAAATGGCCTTTTTTAGTTTGTCTTCGCGGGCAGTAAGCGGAACCAGTTCAATTTCCGCACCCGCAAGCTGTATTGTTGCCGGTACGATATAAAGGTTGGTCCACCTTGTTGCTATCGTTACCTCTGTTACAGGTAAATCCTCGATTAATACATTATAGATGCATGATTTAACTTCATTTCTTGATAATCCTAACCCGCTTGTAGCATTGCCCTGTGGATCTATATCAATCAGCAGCACTTTTACCCCGAGCCTTGCAAGCGCAGCTCCCAGATTTATTGTTGTTGTGGTTTTCCCAACCCCGCCTTTTTGGTTTGTTACCGCCAGCACTTTAGCCATATAATTCTCTCCTAATCTGCATCAACTGTTCAGCCTGTTTTGAATCATTTAACTAGTTCTTCCCGGCCCGGATCATCTCTTTTGTCAGCCTGATATTAATTTCAATATAATCCTCTTCAATGGTTTCATCGACTTCCGGGTATAGTCCGCTGCTTTGGATAATAGCCACCGCTTCCCTGATAGTGTTCAGCACGATTCTCATATCCCGTATGATTGGCTTTGCTTTTTTACTTTTTTTAGTTCCCTGCTGTTCCCTAATTTTTTCTATCCGCTTTTCTGCCTGGCTAACAGTTAGCCCTCTATCAGATATCTCTTTAATTGTATCGAGCTGCTCTTTTTCATTTTTCAGTCCCAGCAAGGCCCGGGCATGTCTTTCTGTTAAGCCGCTGTTTAAAAGCTGTTCCCTGACTTTAGCGCTCAATTTAAGAATTCGCAGCTTGTTGGCAATTGTTGACTGGCTCTTTCCCAACCTTTGTGCTAATACATCCTGGGTCATATTAAAGCTATTCATAAGACTCACATAACCCAATGCTTCTTCAATATAGTTTAAATTTTCTCTTTGCAAGTTCTCTATAAGCGCTATTGTAGCCATTTCGTTGTCAGACAGGATTTTTACTGCAGCAGATATTTTGCTCCACCCAAGCTTTTTGCAGGCCAGGAATCGTCTTTCTCCAACAACAAGCTGGTATCCTTCGCCGCTTCTGCGAACCACAATTGGCTGGATTAAACCACAAGATTTAATTGAGCTTGCCAACTCATCTATTTTTTCTTGATCAACTTCCTGGCGCGGCTGATAAGGGTTCGGTTCAATTCGTTCGATGTCAATCGCTACGACATTTTCAGTTGTTGGTTCTGCAATGCTGTGCGTCAGTTTTTCTACGTTATTTTCTGTCATTAAATCATCGCCTTTATATTATTTCACTGCTTAACATTAATTTGACAAGTGACTAAACTTTCCTTCCAGTATAACTTATTTATTTTTAAAGATCCTTCCATACAGTTTTTACTTAATCGGTTTTTTGTTGGGAACACCTATCCGGCGAGGGTATTTATCCGGTGTTACACCCTTCTTCCTGATTATATATAAAACCCTTTCTTCTCCCCCAGGCAACTTGTAATGGTGGCTCTGCAGGTATTCGCCTCCGCAAACTTTTATCGCCCCTGCTGCTGCTATAAGCTCTTGTTCGCCCCTGGGCCCTTTATACAATATTGTGTCCCCCCGAATCTTTAAAAAGGGCAATGTATACTCTGCCAAAATGTTCATCTCTGCAACAGCTTTTGATACAACGTAATCGTAGCCGCCGCGGTGACCTTCTAAAAGTCCATATTCCTCTGCTCTTCCATTGATTACTTCAACATTATTAAGTGACAGGTTGTTTACTATTTCTGCTATATATGTTGTTTTTTTCTTGTTTGAATCCAATAAAACAATTTCATTTTCTGGCAGAACAATGCTTAAAGGAATCCCTGGCAGCCCTCCACCGCTTCCAAGATCTAATATTTTTCCGCCTTTTTTAAATGGAATAATTTTTATTGGGTACAATGAATCATATATTTGTTTATTGAAAAGTTCTTCTGCCGTCGACTCTCCGGTAAGCCTAACCTGTTTTAAGCCAATAATTAATCTTTCAACATATAAAGCCAGGGAATTTAGTTGTCCAGGGGTTGGCTCAACCTGTAATTCAAAGAAGACGCTTTCTGCCATATGCAGGTACGCACTGAACGATAAACTCTTCATTAATAACTACCCCATGGTATTTGATACTTATTTTCCAAGACAAAACTGGCTGAATATCCTGTCAAGAAGCTCATCACTGACTGTTTGTCCAGTAATTTCTCCAAGTTTAAGCCATGCGAGCTGCAGTTCCATGCTGATCATTTCTGGTGGCTGAATTGCGGCAATCTCTATGGCACTTTCCACTATCCCTATAACTTCTTTAAGAACTTCTTCATGGTGAATTGAAACAATTAATGAAGATTCTCCAGCGGTTCCGTAACACTTATCCAGTTCTTCGGTAATCGCCAGTTCAAGTTCATTCGTTCCTTCATTTTTTAATGCAGCTGTTTCTATAACTCTCGCATTACTAAAAAGGTTTATTATTTCTTCTTTTTTTATAGCGCGCTTCAGGTCCTTTTTGTTTAATGCTACAACCAGGCCCTGGCCAGGCTGATACAGTTTAGCAATTTCCTTATCTTCATCCGTAAGGGGGACAGATCCGTCTAATACGACAATCAGCATCCTGGCCATAGAAGCAGCTGCACGCGAGCGTGCAATACCTTCTTTTTCAACAGGGTCTTCCGTCCCCTGTATACCGGCAGTATCAACAAGCTTAAGCGGGTATCCACCCAGCGAAATATAACTTTCCAACATGTCCCGTGTTGTGCCTGGAAGATCATGCACGATAGCCCTCTGCTGCCTTAACAGTGCATTCAAAAGTGATGATTTGCCAACATTTGGCCTGCCGATGATTGCAACACTAGCGCCTTCCTGGTAAGCCCTGTTGCGCTCTATTCCATCAAATAGCTCTTTTATTTCATGCCTCAGTGAACTGAGCTGAACTACAAGATCTTTTTCATCGAAATCACTGCCGTCAAGCTCTTCGGGATAATCAAAAGACGCTTCCAAGGGGGCCCTGATCCTAATAATATCTTCCCTGATATTCTCAATTTTTCCGGATAGTTCCCCGCCCAGGGTGCGCATTGCAATTTTTGATGCTTCTTCTGACCTTGCTTTAACTATGTTCATTACAGCTTCAGCCTGGCTT
>SKWE01000175.1 GCA_007129055.1 Syntrophomonadaceae bacterium | reverse complement strand
TTTGAAGGCGGAGAAGCTGAAAACCATTCCCTTGAGATCGGTTCCAAATCATTTATCCCCGGTTTTGAAGAGCAGTTAATCGGTGCGGAGCCCGGTGCAGATGTTGAAGTCAAGGTAAAGTTCCCCGATAACTACCGCAAAGATGATATAGCCGGAAAAGATGCCATCTTTAAAGTAAAGATAAAGCAGATTAAAGAAAAGCAGCTTCCTGAGCTGAACGATGAATTTGTCCAGGAAGTAAGCGAGTTTGAGACCCTGGATGAAATGAAAACAGATTTAAAGGGTAAACTGCTTAAGAATGCAGAAGAACAGTCGAAAACTAAGCTAGAAGAAGCTTTAATCGAGAAAGCCACTGAAATATCAAAAGTTGAAGCTCCAAAAACCCTCGTCGACCGTCAGATTGACAGGATGCTTGGTGACCTTGAAAGTTACCTGCGCTACCAGGGGTTGGGGCTCGATCAGTTTATAGAAATGTCAGGTAAGACAAAAGACGAATTGCGGGAAGAAAGACGGGAAGAAGCGGAAGAAAGGACAAAGGCAAATCTTGTCCTTGATGCTATCGCGAAAAAAGAAGGATTTACCATTGAAGATAGCGAACTAGACGATAAAATAAAAGAGATAGCAGAAGGTTATAACGATGACCCCGAAAGAATCAGGGGAGTTCTTCAAAGTCAGGGCCGCATTCCGGTTATGATTGAAGAAATGAGAATCCGTAAAGCTATTGATATGATGGTAAGCGAAGCAAAAATAACTAAAGTTAAAAAGAAAGAGGAAGTAACCAAAGAAGCAGGCAACAAGAACGAGAAGACAGCGGAGAAAAAGAAAACCACCACAAAAAAGAAACCGGCCAAGAAAACAGCAAAAATTGAAAAGGCCGATGAAGAAAAGACCGATAAAGATGGTAAAGATGACAAGTAGTGCTATAATTATAGGAGAAGGAGGTTTTTAAAATGAGTGTATTGGTACCTATGGTTGTTGAACAAACCAGTCGGGGCGAAAGAGCCTATGATATATATTCACGTTTATTAAAAGACAGGATTGTTTTCCTGGGCAGCGCGATTGATGACAATGTAGCCAATTTAATTGTGGCGCAGATGCTTTTCCTGGAATCGGAAGACCCCAAAAAGGATATAAACCTTTATATTAACTCTCCCGGTGGATCAGTTTACGCAGGAATGGCAATTTTTGATACTATGCGCTATGTTAAGCCGGCAATATCTACAATATGTGTAGGTCTTGCAGCAAGCTTCGGCGCTGTTCTACTGGCAGCCGGTGAGAAGGGCAAGCGTTTTGCCCTGCCTAATTCCAGGATAATGTTGCACCAGCCGGCAGGTGGTGCCCAGGGGCAGGCTGTTGATATTGAGATTCATGCCCGCGAGATCCTGAAAATCCGCGAATCTCTTAACCAGATACTTGCCGATAGTACAGGGCAAACAATCGAAACTATCGCTAAAGATACGGACAGGGATTTCTTTATGTCAGCCGAGGATTCTAGAAAATACGGCCTGATTGATGAGATTCTTGTCAATAGAACTTAAATACCCTATACGGAGATGAGGTGATTCTCCACCATGTTTAAATTTAATGAAGAAAAAGGGCATCTCAAGTGTTCGTTTTGCGGAAAAACCCAGGAGCAGGTAAGAAAGCTTGTTGCCGGTCCCGGCGTTTACATCTGTGACGAATGCATTGAGCTCTGCAATGAAATAATCGAAGAGGAAATTGGTGATGAAGCAGAGTTTGGCTCTGTGGAGTTGCCCAATCCAAAAGACATAAAAGAGGTTCTCGACCAGTATGTCATTGGACAGGACGATGCTAAGAAGAGCCTTTCTGTTGCGGTCTACAATCACTACAAGCGGGTTAATTCCGGCCAGAAGGTTGATGATGTAGAGCTGCAGAAAAGTAATATCGCTCTCATCGGGCCCACGGGTGTTGGTAAAACCCTTTTGGCTCAAACCCTGGCCCGCATATTAAATGTGCCTTTTGCCATAGCCGATGCAACTTCGCTGACTGAAGCAGGTTACGTGGGTGAAGATGTGGAGAATATTCTCTTGAAGCTGATCCAGGCTGCTGATTACGACCTGGAGAAGGCTGAAAAAGGGATTGTCTATATTGACGAGATCGATAAAATTGCCCGTA
The DNA here is from genome assembly GCA_007129055.1 of Syntrophomonadaceae bacterium. Taxonomy (GTDB): domain Bacteria; phylum Bacillota; class Dethiobacteria; order DTU022; family DTU022; genus SLQM01. The sequence goes on along the minus strand of SKWE01000175.1, from coordinate 15,737 downwards.
AGACGGACAACCCGTCAATCACCCGCGACGTTTCGGGTGAAGGTGTCCAGCAGGCTTTACTTAAAATTCTCGAAGGTACTGTAGCCAGCGTTCCGCCACAGGGCGGCCGCAAGCATCCGCACCAGGAGTTTATGCAGATTGACACAACAGACATTCTCTTTATCTGCGGCGGGGCTTTTGACGGATTGGAAAAGATTATTCAGAACCGTGTTGGCAGTAAGGGAATTGGCTTTGGCGCTGAAGTGCTATCACGGGAAGAGGGCAATGTGGGCGAAGTTTTAAAGCAGATCCTGCCCCAGGATTTATTGAAGTATGGTTTAATTCCCGAATTTGTGGGCAGAATTCCCGTCATTGCCACTCTTGACCAGCTTGATAGCGAAGCATTTGTGCGGATTCTTAAAGAGCCGCGCAATGCCCTGATCAAGCAGTACCAAAAAATATTCGAAATTGACGGTGTAGCCCTGGAGTTTAAGGACAACTGCCTGGAGGCAATAGCCGAAGAAGCGATGAAAAGGAATACAGGGGCCCGTGGCTTAAGGGCTATCCTGGAAGAAACCCTGCTTGATGTTATGTTCGATCTGCCGTCCCGTGATGATGTAGAAAGATGCGTTATTACCAGGGAAGTAGTTTTGAATAAAGAAGCGCCCATGCTGGCGACAAGAAACAAACGGAAGAAAAAGGAAGAAAGCGCGTAAGCTCAGATTCCACAATTATTAATAAAAGGAAATAAAAAGCGGGAAGCGAATATTTAAAACTAAAGAGCTTCTCGCTTTGGTTTTTAGCCGGAAAAAGGAGGCTATTAAAATGTCTAAAAAAGAGAGGTTATCAGTGCTTCCCTTAAGAGGTGTGCTGGTATTTCCCAATATGGTTTTACACCTGGATGTGGGGCGTGAACGTTCAATAACCGCGTTGGAAAAATCGATGATGAAGGACAACCGCATCTTATTGATCACCCAGAAGGATGCCAAGGTGGACGAACCGCTGCTTAGCGATCTGTTTGAAGTGGGCACCGAGGCAAAGGTTAAGCAGATGATTAAGCTTCCTGGGGGCACAATTCGTGTCCTGGTTGAAGGTTTAAGCCGGGCCCGGATTGTTGAGCTTTTTACCGGTGAAGATTTTCTTGAAGCGGAAGCGGAAATCATTGAAGATGAAGTAAAAAAATCTGCCGAAGTGGAAGCCCAGATGCGCAGTGTGCTTTACCAGTTTGAACAGTATATTAAATCCAGCCGCAAGGTGCCACCTGAAACCCTGGCTACAGTTTCTGATATTGAGGAGCCAGGCAGGTTTACTGATGTTATAGCTTCTCATCTCAGTATGAAAATACAGCAAAAGCAGGAGATTCTGGAAGCTATTGAACCGAAAGCGCGCCTGGAAAAACTGGCTGAAATACTGGCCAGGGAGATAGAAATCCTGGAAATTGAAAGAAAGATTAACCTGCGTGTGCGTAAACAGATGGAAAAAACGCAGAAAGAGTACTATTTGCGGGAACAAATGAAGGCAATCCAGAACGAACTTGGTGAAAAAGATGAACGGATGGCCGAGGCTGAAGAATACCGGGAAAAGATAGCGGAGGCCGGTTTGCCCGAAGATGTTGAAGAAAAGGCGCTGAAAGAAGTTGAGCGTTTGGAGAAAATGCCACCGGCTGCGGCTGAAGGAACAGTGATCAGGACTTACCTGGACTGGCTGCTTGAACTGCCCTGGTCCGTGGAGACAGCAGATCGACTGGACCTGGATGTTGCCGAAGAAATTCTCGATGAAGATCACTACGGCCTGCAGAAAGTTAAAGAACGAATTATAGAATACCTCGCTGTGCGTCAGTTGGCGGAAAAGCTGAAAGGTCCTATTCTCTGCCTGGTTGGCCCGCCGGGTGTTGGTAAAACCTCTCTGGCCAAATCAGTGGCCAGGGCGTTAGAGCGCAACTTCGTCCGTATCTCACTGGGCGGAGTTCGGGATGAAGCTGAAGTGAGAGGACACCGCAGAACATATATCGGGGCCCTGCCGGGAAGAATTATCCAGGGTATGAGACAGGCGAAATCTAAAAATCCGGTTTTCCTGATGGATGAAATTGATAAAATGTCCACTGACTTCAGGGGAGATCCATCTTCAGCGCTGCTTGAAGTGCTTGACCCTGAGCAAAATAGCGCTTTTAGTGACCACTATATAGAAATACCCTATGACCTGTCGCAGGTGATGTTCATTACCACAGGCAATACATCTTATAATATTCCGCAGCCGCTGCTTGACAGGATGGAACTTATCCATATACCCGGTTACACGGAAGAAGATAAGGTAGAAATTGCCCGCCAGTATCTAATTCCCAAACAGTTAAAGGAACATGGTCTAACCGAAAAGAACCTGGAAATATCAGAAGGAACGGTTAGACGCATAATTCGTGAATATACCCGCGAAGCGGGGGTGCGTAACCTGGAGCGCAGCATATCAGCCATCTGTCGTAAAGTTGCCAGGGAAGTAGTCAAAGACCGGGATAAGTATATTAAACTAACCAGGCAGAACCTGCAGAAATACATGGGAATACCCAGGTACCGCTACGGGTTTGCTGAAAAGCAGGATGAAATTGGCGTTGCAACAGGCCTGGCCTGGACTGAAAGCGGGGGAGACCTGCTTTCAATTGAAATAACCCTGATGAAGGGTAAGGGTAAAATGACCCTTACGGGACAGCTTGGTGACGTAATGCAGGAATCAGCCAAGGCTGCTATGAGCTATATCAGGTCCAGGGCTGAATCCCTTGGCCTTGATGAAGATTTTTACGAAGATATTGACATCCATATCCACGTTCCTGAAGGGGCTATACCTAAGGACGGGCCCTCAGCCGGAATAGCCATGGCCACAGCCCTGGCTTCTGCCCTGACCAGGAAACCGGTCAGGAACGATGTAACCATGACCGGTGAAATCACCCTGCGGGGCAGGGTACTGCCTGTCGGTGGAGTAAAGGAAAAAATGTTAGCCGCACACCGGGCGGGGATTAAATACATGCTGATGCCGGCAGAAAACCGTCGCGACTTAAGCGATATTCCGCAAAATGTAAAGCGTAAGGTAGAGGTAAAGCTGGTTGAGCACATGGATGAAGTCCTTGAGATGGCTTTAGCTGATAGTAAGGGTGACAGTGCAAATGCGCCGCGCAAAAAAATAGAAGATAGTGATCTGAACTTGCCTGAAGGCAGCCAGGACAGCGCTGTTCAACATTAAATCAAGCTAGATATTAATTATACTACGGCCCTGGCTGTAGCATTAAAGAGGTTGATGAAAATTGAAAGTAAAAGAAGCAGTCCTTAAAGCAGCTGCCTATAATACGAGTGACTTCCCAGTCTGGGATGTGCCGGAGTTTTCTTTTATCGGCCGCTCCAACGTGGGAAAGTCTTCACTTCTAAATACCTTAATCGGTAGGAAAAACCTGGCCCGGATCAGCTCAACTCCCGGTAAAACAAGGGGTCTCTACTTCTATCTCTTAAATGATAAACTCTGTTTTGTTGACCTGCCCGGCTATGGTTACGCAAAGTTATCAAAAAAAGAGCGGGCACGGTGGGCACCAATTATTGAGGAATACCTGGCAAACAGGCTAAACCTCAGGGGCTGCCTGCACCTTATTGATTCGCGTCATCCCCCAACTGATGACGATCTCCAGATGTCCAACTGGCTCAGGCTGCATACCATTAGAACCATTACCGTGGCGACAAAGGCGGATAAATTGTCCCGCAGCGCTCTATTAAAGCAGGTTCAGGTTATCCGTAAAGGGCTGGGGCTTTTTGAAGACGATCTGCTGGTCCCCTTTTCTGCAAAGACCGGAGACGGTCGCGAACAGGTATGGAAAGCGATCAACGATTTCCTTTAATATTATTTTAATTTTGTTGAAAGAGGGTATAGGAATGCTGGTAGCAGGCATAGATGTAGGCTCTCTGACTGCGGAAGTAGTATTGATTAAAGATGGAAATGTAATCCATTATGTAATCATGCCCACGGGATCAAACAGCAGGAAAGCAGCTGAAAGAGCACTTGATTCAGCCCTACAGGCGATGAACCTTAAACAGTCAGATTTGGATTACGTAGTGGCAACAGGTTACGGACGCATCAGTATCGATATAGCCGATAAAAGGATAACCGAGATAACCTGTCATGGCAGGGGCGCCTTATATTTTAACCCCCGTGTGCGAACTGTTATAGATATCGGTGGACAGGACAGTAAGGTGATCCGGATAAACGATGGCGGCAACGTTTTTGATTTTGCCATGAACGATAAGTGCGCTGCCGGTACGGGCCGTTTCCTGGAAGTAATGGCGCAGGCTCTTGAAGTTGGCATTGAAGATCTGGCCGAACTGAGTGAAAAAGCCACCGATACTGTCACAATTAGCAGCATGTGCACGGTTTTTGCTGAATCAGAGGTGGTTTCCCTGATCGCCCAGGGTTTGCCGCGGGAACAGATAGCCCGCGGTTTACACCAGTCCATTGCTGAACGGACAGTCGGCCTGATTCGCCGTGTCGGGCTGGAAGAGCTGGTTATGATTACCGGTGGGGTGGCCAAGAACACGGCCCTGGTAAAAGCGCTAAATGAGAAGCTGGGAACCACAATTATCGTTCCGGAAGAACCGCAGATTGCAGGAGCCCTGGGTGCGGCGCTCCTGGCGCAGGAAGAGCTATCTGCTTAAAGGTATTTCCCCTAACCCGCTTTTCTTCAGGCTTGCAGCTATTTTTCCGTACATCAAGGCTGCCAGGAATACCTTGAACAGGTCGAAAGGTAAAAATGGAAGAACGCCGGTTAATAAAACCTGTACCGGTGTGTAACGCATGATCACTCCCAGCTGAATTCCTCCAAATAAATAGATAAGCGCCAGGGCGGCAGCCATTATAAGTATAATCCTGAGATATGAAACACCCTGTTTCCTTTCAACTGCCAGGCCGACCAGAAAAACCGCTGGCAGAAACCCCCACAGGTAGCCTCCGGTTGGCCCGGCGAGCATATATATGCCACCACGGGCCATAGAGAAAACAGGCGCACCTGCTGCCCCAAGCAAGATATATGCAGTTACCGATAAAAGCCCGTTCCTGCTGCCCAGTATTGCTCCGGCCAGCAGCACACCAATTAACTGCCCGGTCACCGGGACCGGACTGAAAGGCAGAGGGATGGCAACCTGGGCCAAAACGGCAATTATTCCTGTAAAAAGTGCGCTGTAGGTAAGATTTTTCATCGATGCGGTTGTTATCCTATCTAAATTATTTCTCCGTAGCTGATTGTTTGCACCGTCCCCGATTCATCCTGCAGAAGCAGGGCACCGCTTTCATTTAAATCAATTGCTTTGCCTTTTATTTCGCCGTTGGGTAATTTAACTTTCACTTCCCTGCCGAGAGTGACATTGTATTTCTTCCAAAGTGGCTGGAAAAGAGAAAAGCCTTCATTGAAATATAGGTTATATGCCTGCTGAAGCCTGCCTGATATAGCCAGCAATAATTCAGTCCTCTTAAGTTTAACTTCGCCTTCCAGGCCCAGTGAAGTAGCCAAAGGTTTCAATTGATCCGGGAAGTCAACCGTGCGGTGGTGTACATTTAACCCAATGCCGACCAGTAGATAATCTATCCGGTCAGGCTCGCCTTTAAACTCAGTCAGTATGCCCCCGGTTTTTTTCTCCCTGATTAACAGGTCGTTCGGCCACTTCACTTTTACGGGTATGTTGTTAGCACTCAGGTAATCTGCTACTACTGCAGCTGTAACCAGGGTAACTGAAGATATGCCTGTAGGAGGCACGCCTTCGGGGCGAAGAATTACTGTAAACCACAGCCCTTTACCTTTCGGTGAGTGCCAGTTTCGGCCGTGCCTTCCCCGGCCGGCTAACTGTTCTTCAGCGGTAATGACGGTAAAGTTGTCAGCGCCTTCTTCAGCCAGCTGTCTTGCTGCCAGGTTGGTGGAGTCAACGCTTTCCACGTAATAAATACCCTTCGCCTGCAGCAGTTCTATATCAAGCAGGTCTGGTTCGCCAACAAGAAGATAACCTTTGTTCCGGCAGGCAGTTATCTCATAACCGGTTTGGCGAAGCTGCTCTATATTTTTCCAGACAGCAGATCGGCTGACATTCAGTTTTTTGCTGAGCAGCTCACCTGATATATACTGATTCGGTTTTTCCTTAAATTGGCGCAGGATTACCTGTTTTGCGCTATTCATACTATCACCTGGTAAAAGATTCTGATAAAATAGTATAAGGGTGGAATGCATAATTGTCAACTTATATAGCTGTTTCAGTGGTTGACAATTATCGTTTTTGTTTCCCTAAAAAGAAAAAGAGACGCAGTTTTTATAACTGCGTCTAACGATATATATAAAAAGAGGGGGTCAACTCGCCTTTATTATAAAGCCTCAACATTACAGGAATATTACAAAAAGATTGTTTTTTGATTACAAATTTCTCCATGATCACCATAAAGGGGAATATTTATGCTCAACATAAAAAAATATGTTATTTCAGACCCACAGGTTGTAAATGACAGTGTTCCCGCTCAAAAAGTAATAGAGCTACTACATACTGCGCCTGGCGCAGTAATCTGCACTGCAGACAAATCAGTATTAAACGGGATTATTTCCCCGTTTTCACTTGTTAAGGCGCTAAAAAGATCGAAACCACTTGAAGAAATGACGGCAAAAGACCTGGTTGCTAAACCTGTACCGCAAATAAAAGAAGGTTCCAAGTGGTCGGTAGTTTATGACAACCTGTTAAAGTCTGGCGCTGCGCTATTCAAGGATGTTAAAGGTAATACTATCGGGGTTATAACCTTATCGTCACTTTATGACTACCTTATCGAAAACGTAAATACCCTTGAAAGGGAACTTTCTGCGGTGATTAACTTTTCGTCAGATGAAATTTTACTGGCCGATGGAGAAGGAGTTATCCTCCGCGCAAATTCACAATTTGAAGAGCATTTTGGGATAAAACTATCATCGGTGATCGGTAAAACTGTAGAAGAACTGGAAGCCAGGAAAATATTTTTTCCTTCAGTAACCAAGCTGGTCTTAAATAGCCAGAGTACACAAACGGTAATCCAGTCGCGAAGAGATGGCCGGAAACTTTTAGCCACTGGGACACCTGCTTTTAACGAAGATGGGTCAATTTTCAGGGTGATAGTTAATACCAGGGATATAACAAAATTAAATAAATTAAAGCAGCAGTTGGAAGAGACAGAACTGCTAAAAAACCGCTACCGGCAGGAACTTGTTGAACTGCGTCAGGGCTACCTTGAAAAAACACTGATTGTTGCTTCCAGTCCGGCAATGACCGAGTTGATTAAGGTAGCAGAAAAAATTGCCGCTGTTGATTCTACTGTCATGCTGACCGGCGAATCAGGAGTTGGCAAGGGCATGATCGCCCGCTATATTCACAATTGCAGTCCACGCCGCGATAAACCCTTTACGGTTGTTAATTGTGGTGCAATACCGGAAAATCTCCTGGAAAGCGAACTGTTTGGTTACGCCGGGGGGGCATTTACCGGCGCCCGCCGGGAAGGTAAAATAGGAAAATTAGAGCTGGCCAATGAAGGCACCCTCTTCCTGGATGAAATAACGGAACTGCCGCTTATTTTGCAGGTTAAGCTCCTTCACGTGCTGCAGGAGGGGGTAGTTAACCCCATCGGCGGCAGCAGGGAAATCAAACTTAATCTACGGTTTATTGCTGCCAGTAACCGGGATATTGCAAAACTGGTTGAAGAAGGGGAGTTCAGGGAAGACCTCTTTTTCAGGCTCGATGTAATTCCACTGGAAGTGCCCCCGCTAAGGGAGAGGCGTGAAGACATCAGGCCGCTGGTAGATCAGATCCTGGAAAAACTAAACGTGCGCTATTCCCAGCAAAAATATTTCTCTGAAGAAGCTTTTAGTTACCTGGAGCAATATCGTTGGCCGGGTAATGTGAGGGAACTGGAAAACATGATCGAACGGACTGTTATAGTGGCTGACCATGATCAAATCGGGTCGGAATATCTGCCGCCTCATATTACTGGCGATACCCGACCAGTATTATCCCGCCACCCTGGACAAAATATTGAGCTGCAGCCCTTGAAGAAGGCCCGCGAAGCGCTTGAATTTGAACTGTTTTCAGAAGCGCTGCGCACCTGTAAAACAACTTATGAAATTGCTAAAGCGCTCCAGGTTGACCAGTCTACGGTAGTTCGCAAGCTTCAGAAATATAACCTTACCCGGGACGGTATGAAATGAATAATATTTCACTGTTAAATATGTCGTGTCACCATAAGGCGATCAGCAACGTTGATTTGAGAATAGTTTTTGATACGGGTTTAGGGGTTAAAAAGCCCATTATTGGGTTGTATTTTTCAGTGTCTCAATAATTATCTTTATTTTTATCATCTAGTTAAACAGCCTGGTTTATTGTTATTTCCATACTCAATCACCCTGGTTGCAAGGGCGTTAAGATCGCCAGGGTCATGGGTGACCAGCACAATCGGAATTCGCCACTGGGCAAGAAATTCCCTGATTTCATTTCTAAGTATTTCCCTTGCCGGAATATCAACAGCTGAAAAAGGTTCATCTAACAGCAGCACTTTTGGATTATTGGCAAGGGCCCTTAACAGGGCGACACGCTGTTTTTCCCCACCGGAAAGCTGACCCGGGTATCTATTCCATTTACTTTCCAAGCCTACTCGCTGCAATAGCTCCATTGTTTTTTTCTTCTTCGGTTCCTGGCTATTGCCATTCATTCCGAATAGAATGTTTTCAACAACAGTCATATGTGGGAATAGTCCATAATTCTGCGGCACATAAGCCACAGATCGATCCCTGGCGGGTATATTGATTTTTTTTTGGTGGTGAAAAACTAAACGGCTGTTAATTTTAATTAACCCTTTATCAGGAGTTTCCAGGCCGGCGATTGCTTTAAGAGTTAAGCTTTTTCCAGAACCGGAAGGTCCAAAAAGGGCTACTATTTCTCCTTTATCTGCCTGCCACCCTTTATTTAGATTAAATTCGTCATAACACTTCTCAATCTCCAGTAAAAGCAAGGCTTTCACCACCTGTTAATTTTGACATAGCTGTTTAATATCCATAAGCTGAAAATAGTTATAACACTGATCAGGATTACTAAAAAGTTGGCCTGCTCGTAATTGCCTCCCTGCACCGCGTCATATATTGCAATGGAAAGGGTTTGTGTTTTGCCGGGTATATTGCCGGCTACCATTAGTGTCGCTCCAAATTCACCCATGGCCCGGGCGAAAGCTAAAACAAGGCCTGCTAAGATTCCCTGCCAGGCAAGGGGCAGGGTAATACGAAAGAAAATCACTGGTTCTGTTTTCCCCAGTGTTCTTGCAACATCTTCTGTGTTGGGATCGACGCTATCTATGCTGGCCTGTACAGCCCTTACCATCAGTGGAAGCGAAACAATAGCAGCGGCCAGGACTGCCCCCTGCCAGGTAAAAACCAGGTTAACTTGTAATGTATCCTGCAGCCATCTGCCAATAAAGCTTTGCCTGCCGATTAGAACTAACAGGTAATAACCAAGCACGGTTGGTGGAAGCACCATGGGCAGCATTACAAAAGAAGAAAGCAGGTTGCTGCCGATAAACCTGCCTCTTGCCAGTAACCACCCCAGGGGGATACCGATTATGGCGCTGATCAGGGTGGCGTAAAAGGCAATTTTCAGTGATAAGTATACAGGCATCCAGTTCAAGGAATATCACCTCACCGGTTCAGGCTGATAAAATCCATAACTTTCCATTATTTCTTTTCCCCCGGAGCTACTAATAAATGCAATGAAGTCTGAGGCCAGCTCCTGTTGTCCAGAACGGGTAACAATACCCAGCATATGTATTATTGGTTTATGCAGTGAATCATCTATTAAATAATAATCTATATCAGGCACATCAGCATTTGAAAGGGCAATGATCCCCACAGGTGCATCACCTGTTTGAACGTACTGCATGGTTTGCAGTACAGTTTCGCCATAAACCAACTTGTATTCCAACTTATCCCAAAGCCCCATACTAACTAAAGCTTCTTTTGCTGCCAGGCCATAAGGTGCATGAGAGGGATTGGCAATGGCAATATGAGTTATAATGCTGTCTGAAAGATCTTCTAGGCTTCTAACTTTAAGGTCAGCCTTTTTGTTCAACGCTAATACAATCCGTCCTTCGGTAAAATTATTTACACTTTCCTCCAATATATACCCACCCCCAACCAGTTCGTCGATAGAAGTTTTGTTGGCTGATATGAATATATCAATAGGAGCTCCACTGGAAATCTGCTGGGCTAAATTACCGGAAGACCCGAACTGAAAAATTACTTTGACGTTGTTTTCTACTTCAAATGCCTGGCCGATTTCTTCTAAAGCGAATCTTAAGCTTGAAGCAGAAGAAACATGCAGTTCACCGCTTTTTTCAGGATTTTCTTTCCGGCTGTTTTCTGTACTACAGGAATTTATAAACAATAAGAGCGCGAAAAGAAACAGTGGCAGTATATAATTTTTTAGTTCGTTCACAATGAGTTCCTCCGTAAGTATAGCGCTTGTCGTATTATACAGGGCTTATATGCGTTATGTTTATGAATGTATAACGACATCCAAAAAAAATAGACCAACGAGATTATATCACAAAAAACCTGTTTATATCTTCCTCAATTTTTTTATTAACAGATGCAACAAGGGCTTCGTATTTATTTATAAAATCTTTTGCTTCCCTGGTTATGGTGGACCCCCCTCCTGCTACGCCCCCTATTTTTCGATTGATCAATTGAATCTGTAGTTCTTCTTCAATCTGTTTCATGATTTTCCAGGCTTTACTGTAGGACATGCCCATGGACATGGCGGCCTGCCTTAGAGAACCTAATTCCTCAACTTTTTTTAAAAGCATCAGGGGCCCTTCGCCAAATACTTTTTTATTGTCTTTCATCAGCCATAAGCGGAACCTGTAATCCATGCTAGACACCTCTTTTGGTTCGACTTCAATATATCTTACCACTCCAAAGTTGACAAGCCCAGATCAATATAATAATCTAGTGGCAAGCGAAAGTTGCAATATTAAAGAACATTTTTACCTGATAATATAAACAGCAGCGAGAATATATACCGAGCACCTAAGACTGAAACCAGACAGGTTCTCCCTGAAGAAAGGAGAAATAATTATGAGAACTATATTTATAATATTAATGGTCCTGGTAATATTTGCTGTTGCAGCGATTGCAATTCTTAACAGTGAAGTAGTTACCGTCAATTATCTTTTTGGCCAGATAGACCTGAACCTTTTTGCAGTAATTTTAGGTTCTGCCCTGGCAGGTGTTATTGTTATGATCTTTTTTATGATCTATCGCAGTATCCACAACTATATAAAGGCCGAAAGTGAGCGAAATCTGAAAAAGGAACTGCACCACCAGATAAGAAATTTGGAGAACGATAATAAACGGCTGGAAAATGAGATCAGCAAGTTACAGCGAGAGCGAGAAGTTGCTGGCGAGAAAGCGCGGGCTGAACTTGAAAAAGAGAAAAAAAGATTGGAAGATGAGTTAGGCAGGCAGCAGCAGGATAGAGAAAGTGCGGCAGCTAAAGAACAGGCTGAAATGGATTCAGAGAAAAGACAATTGGAAGAAGAACTAAAGAAACAGCAGAAAGAAAAAGAACGCCTGGCTGCGCAAGCCTCTGGTGATACTCCGGCAAAGAAGGGCCTTTTTGGCTTTTTTAGCAGATTCACGAAGTCAGAGTAAAAAATTGCTGGAAAAGTTTTATAACTAAAATTGATGTATAAATGCATCAATTGATGTATAAATGCATCAAGACTAAATGTTAAAGCTTCCTGTTTTTTTTTCAGGGAGCTTTATTTATTTGCACAACTTCAAAATCTGCTGGCAAATAAACCTTTTTATGAAACAGGTTACAATGTGTTTCATCTTTAAGTCAGATGGCACGACTATTGCTTTATATTAGGGTAAAGATATAGATGGAAGGAGCATTGACGGATGAATGAGAAAAAACAGCAAGCTAAAAAGTTTGGTACCGGCCCTCAATCTGAAGAACTGGCCAAACTGCGTCAGGAAAATGTAGCCGGGGGAATATCCTCGGTAATGCCGGTCTTTGTCAGGGAAGCCCGCGGGGCGAAACTAATTGACGTTGACGGCAATGAATACCTGGATTTTGCCGGCGGGATCGGGGTTGTAAACTTCGGCCATGGACACCCGGCAGTAGTAGACGCTATTAAGCAGCAGGCCGATAAGTACCTGCACACCTGCTTTATGGTGGTAGCCTACGAGCCATACGTAAGGCTGGCAGAAAAGCTGAACAAGCTGGTACCGGGGGAGCACCATAAGAAAACGGCATTATTCAACAGCGGGGCTGAAGCGGTTGAAAATGCCGTTAAACTATCGAGGCGCTATACGAAGAAAACAGGAATCATCTCCCTGGAATGTGCCTTTCACGGCCGGACCCTGATGACGATGAGTCTGACCTCGAAAGTAAAACCCTATAAGTACGGTTTTGGGCCCTTTGCCCCCGAAGTATACAAGATACCGGCGCCTTACTGCTACCGCTGCCGTTTCGGCCTGGAATACCCATCCTGCGAGCTGCACTGTGCCCGCTACCTGGAACAGTTCCTGGCAGTGGAGTGCGCTCCCGATACGGTGGCTGCACTGATTGCAGAACCGGTCCAGGGCGAAGGCGGTTTTATTGTCCCGCCGCAGGACTACTTCAAGGTGCTGCATGAAATCTGCAAAAAACACAATATCGTGCTGATCATAGACGAAATACAGTCTGGCTTTTACCGTACCGGCGGCCCGCTGGCCAGCCACTACTACGGCATTGCTCCTGACCTGGTGACCATGGCTAAATCGCTGGCCGGGGGAGTGCCGATCAGCGCCCTCACAGGCCGGGCGGAAGTGATGGATGCAGCAGGTCCAGGCGAAATTGGCGGCACCTACGGCGGTAACCCGCTGGGCTGTGCAGCAGCATTAGCCGTAATTGAAACAGCTGAAAAAGAAAACCTGGCTAACCTGGCAGATGAAACCGGCAGGAAAACAGCCGACAGGTTGGATAAGATAGCAGAAAAGTATACTTTGGTGGGAGAGCACCGCGGCCTGGGAGCGATGCGGGCCCTGGAACTGGTTAAAGACCGCAAAACCAGGGAACCGGCTGCAGATGAAGCAAAAGCGATTGTTAAACGTTGCCACGAAAAAGGTTTGATTATCATTACGGCAGGAATATTTGGCAACGTAATCAGGTTCCTGATGCCGGTAAACATTTCAGATGAAGAACTAAACCGCGGCCTGGACATTTTAGAGGAAGCGATTGCCGAAGAGCAGGGAGGCAGCTAGCATGCATTCAATGTTTGGCAAAATGCTGATCATAGACCTGACTAAGTCTGACATTATTGAAAAAGACCTGGATCCGGAAATCTTTAAAAACTACCTGGGCGGTAAAGGCCTGGGCAGCTATCTGTTACTAAAAATGCTGCCCCCGGGCGTAGATCCCCTGTCGCCCGAGAATATGCTGATCTTTACCACCGGTCCGGCAACAGACACCGCGCTGGCTCCGGCCAGCCGCTACGGCGTATTCAGTAAATCACCGGCTACCGGCCTCTATTCTGAATCATACAGCGGCGGGCACCTGCCACCGCTGATGAAAAGAACCGGTTACGACGCCATAGTAATTACCGGTGCAGCAAAGGAACCCTGTTTTATCAGCATCTCTGAAGTTGGAGTAAATTTTTATGATGCAACAGAGATCTGGGGTATGGAAACCTACGAAGCAGACGAAGCGGTTGTTAAAGCAGCTGGTATAAACGGAGCCAAGGCCCTGGTCATCGGCCCGGCCGGAGAACGTCAACTGAGCTTTGCCTGCATCAAAAATGACCGCTGGCGCAGCGCAGGCAGGACCGGCCTGGGAGCGGTTATGGGCTCTAAAAACCTGAAAGGGATAGTATTCAGCGGTAGTGCCAAGGCGCCTATAGCTGACGAAGAGGGGCTTAAAAACTGGACCCGCGACTTTTTTAAAAAGAATAAGGATTCCGCTTCAGCCCAGCTGTATAAAAATAAGGGAACTCCGGCCCTGGTGGCAATAGCAAATAATACCGGGTTTTTCCCTACCCGCTACTGGTCAGAGGGCCGTCTTGAAGGCTGGGAAAAAATCAGCGCCGAATATATGCAGGAAAACATGGAAGTGAAGTCACGCGGCTGTTACCGCTGTTTCTTTGCCTGCGGTAAGCTGACCACAGCCCTGGAAGGGCGTCACAAGGGTCTGCAGGTTGAAGGCCCGGAATTTGAAACGATCTATGCCTTCGGTGGGCTCTGCTGCCTGCCGGAGATGGAAGAGATTTTATACCTTAATGATCTCTGCGACCGCTGGGGTATAGATACAATCAGCGCCGGCAATATAGCGGCCTTTGCCATAGAAGCGGGCCTGAAAGGGAAACTTAAAAATGCACCTAACTACGGCGATGCCCAGTCGATTGCCGACTTCTTGGAATCGGTAGTAGAAGTTAAAGGAGAAGGGGAGATCTTTAAAAACGGGATCAGGGAAGCAGCCAAAACCTTAGGCATGGAAGACTTTGCGATTCACGTTAAAGGGCTGGAGCCTGCAGGTTATGATCCGCGCGTTTTGAAAGGGATGGGACTGGCTTATGCCACTTCTGACCGTGGCGCCTGCCACTTGAGAACAACATTTTACAAGCCTGAATTAAGCGGCATGATCGACCCGGCCCAGATTGTTGAAAAAGCGCGCATGTTTGTTGACTATGAAGACAGGCTAAATATTTATGATGCCCTGGTATTTTGCCGCTTTTACCGGGATGTGATTCACTGGGAAGAGTTGATCAGGATTATCTACCTTCTGACAGGAGTCAGGTATGGAGTGGCCGATTTACGGGCTATGGCTGGACGGATACAGACCATGACCAGGCTATTTAACCTGCGTGAAGGCGCAACCATGGCTGATGATAAATTACCGAAACGCCTGGTCAGTGAAGCGATAAATGACGGGAAAGATTTGGTTACCGAGGATGAAATGGCTGCCATGCTGGACGATTATTACCTGCTGCGCGGCTGGGATGAAAACGGGGTTCCCCCGCAAAATAGTTTAATCTAAAATTTCAAGGAGGAGTTACAATGTCAGTAGAAGTTGAAAATACAAAGAAACAGGATAATACTCTCGATGCTACTTTAAACAGCATCAGGCAGGCAGTTGAAATGGGAGATCTTTCATATGAGGTCTATGAATATCTAAAAACTCCCATGCGCTTTGTCGAAGTTGGTGTTCCGGTTGAGATGCAGGATGGCAGGATGGAAGTATTTACAGGTTACCGCTGCCAGCACAACAACGTTTTTGGCCCGTATAAAGGTGGAATTCGTTTTCACCCTGCAGTAACGATCGATAGTATTAAGGCCCTTTCAATGTGGATGACCTTAAAGTGTTCGCTGGTTGGCGTACCCTTTGGTGGCGCCAAGGGCGCGATCGTGGTTGATTCAACGAAGATGACAATTAAAGAAAAGGAACGGATGACCCGCAGCTACGTCCGTGCCCTCGGGAGTCTTTTAGGCCCGGAAACTGATATCCCCGCTCCCGATGTGTTTACCGATGCCCAGGTTATGGCCTGGATTGCTGATGAATACAGCGATATTATGCGTGAGCCTTCCTTCGGGGTTGTTACAGGCAAACCGCTTGCCGTAGGTGGTTGTGTGGGAAGAAACGAAGCAACAGGCAGGGGATGTTTCTTTGTTGGTCGTGAAGCAGCCAAGGCACTTGATATTCCCCTCGAGGATG
>SKWE01000097.1 GCA_007129055.1 Syntrophomonadaceae bacterium | reverse complement strand
GGCCGGCTCCGATTAAAACCACGTGCCCGCCCGGTCCCGGACCGCCCATCAGGGAAGCCATCTGGTCTACATTATCTTGGGGTCCTAAAACCAGCAGGGTTGATTCACTGATAATGGTTGTAGCGGATGGGGTTGATACGGTTCCGTCTTCATTCCAGACCGCGGCAACAGTAGCGCCTGTTTTACTGCGCAGCCGGATATCGCCAATGGTCTGCCCGCAAAATTCGCTGTTAGCCCCTACGTGGATGATGCTCGGTTTTAGCTGGGCAAGAATTTCCGGGGAAACGTCAACTTCCAAAAGATCAAGAAACCTGGTCGGGCTCGCGTCGGCGCAAATCCAGTCCACAAGCTGTTTACCAAGGGTTTCTTCCAAAGTGACGACCTGCTGTGCCCCGGCAGCGTAAGCAAGCCTGGCCCTTTTTTCGTTCTCCATCATCGCCAGCACGGGGATGCTGTTAATATTGGTAATCCCAAGGGTGATGTTTATATTGTCCGGGTCGGCATTTGTAGCTACCACCAGGGCGGCATCCTTCACATTCAGCCTTTTTAGGCCTTCATCATACCTGGGGTCTGCACAGACAACATGGATTTCTCTTCTCATCAGGTCCACTGCCTGGGGCTGGTCTTCCACTGCTACTATGTAAGGCACATTGTGGCGCTCTAACAGGTCGATGGCCCTGGCTACGGCTTCATTGAAAGAAGTAAAAACGACGTGGCCCTTCTGGCTGGTAAAAGTGGGCGCCCTGGGGGTAAGCCTGCTCTCAACCAGGGAAGCCATCAGGGTTCCCGCAATCATAAAGATCATAAACACCCCGGAAACCATCAGCACGATCGTTAAAGCGATCATCGGCGCGGAATGGAAGGGCAGCAGCTCGCCGTAACCCGTAGTTGTCAGGCTTTGAACAATGAAAATGATAGCCTGTCCGGTGGTTACTTCCCGTCCTTCAAAAATTAGCATTAAGTACTTTACGGTAGGAACAAGAACGATCACCAGTAAAACTGCCAGTATGGAAACGCGGATCAGCATACGCTTGGTATAATCGGCCACCCTGAACTTGTGCGATTCCTTTTCATCGAAATAGCCGGACTGTCTCTGGGGGTAAAAAAGCTCTTTCAGCGGTTTCAGTTGAAAAACTCCCTTGTCGTGGTCATTAGAAACTATAATCTGTGCCTGCTTATCCCAGGCATTAAATTGTTAATTTTTCAACCACGACGCTATTATAACATACAAACAGCATGGTCATGCAAGGGATATTTGCCCCTCTCCTGGCCGGATGATATAATTTTCTTACAACTTGCCCGGGGAGGTTAAGGATGAACAGGGTTGAAGATATTCTGGCCCAGGTTAACAAAGTAATAATCGGCAAAAACGACACTGTCGCTGCCATGCTGGCCGGTATCCTCAGTGCAGGGCACATTTTGATCGAAGATGTGCCCGGAACCGGTAAAACTACACTCAGCCGGGTGATGGCCAGGGTGCTTGGCTGTACATTTAGCCGCATCCAGTTTACCCCGGACCTGATGCCTTCAGATATTATCGGCCTTTCCATCTATGATCGCAGCAGGGAGCAGTTTGTATTTAAACCGGGCCCGGTAATGAGCCAGTTCCTGCTGGCTGATGAAATAAACAGGACGTCGCCCAAAACCCAGGCTGCGCTGCTGGAAGCGATGGCTGAAAAGCAGGTTACAGTAGACGGTGTAACCCATCCCCTGCCCGAACCTTTCATCGTTGCCGCTACCCAGAACCCGATTGAATATGAAGGAACTTACCCCCTCCCGGAAGCGCAGCTTGATCGTTTTATGATGCGCCTTAAACTTGGCTATGCGGAAGAAAGTGAAGAAATGAAGATTATAGCCCTGGACCATGAAGAAAGCAGTTTTGATACAGTCAGGGAGGTTATAACTTCCGCGGAATTGCTCGAGATGCGTGGGGAGGTTAAAAAGGTTCATATGGCGGAAACGCTGCACGGTTATATAACCAGGCTGACCCGGGCCACAAGGGATCATGCCGATATACTGCTGGGGGTAAGCGCCCGCGGCGGTCAATATCTTTACCGGGTTTCAAAGGGGGTTGCCTTTGTGCGGGGCCGGGATTACGTGCTGCCCGATGATATAAAAGACATGGTTGGCGCTGTTTTTTCACACAGGCTGCTGCTTAAACCTGAAGCTCGATTGAAGGGAAAAGATGAAACCCATGTTTTGGAGGAGATTCTTCATCAGACCTTCCTTCCGGTCAATATTGAAGATAGAATTTAGAAGCGCCCATTATCCCGCGGTTCTTGCTGCACTTGCAGTAATTGCCCTGCTGGTTGGAGGCCCCCTGCCCTATTTCTTTTTATTCCTGCTGTTATTTCTATTTCTTGCCCCCTGCCTGTGGCTTGCTTACGGTTTGCGCAGGCTAAAGGGCACTGTAGCGATCTCGACCGACAGGGCAGAAGTGGGCGACTACATAAAAGTCAGGTATACCCTCGAAAATTCTCCATCAGGACGTTTCCCCTACCTGGAGCTTTCAAACCTGGTTGGTTCATCCCTGCAGCTTCCGGCAGAAAATCAGCTGGTCAGCCTGAACCCCGGTTCAACTGCCATATATGACAGAGAGGTGCGCTGCATGCGGCGCGGCAAATACAGCCTGGCAGAATTCCGGGTTAAAACCGGCGATCCCTTCGGGTTTTTCAAACTGTCCCGCTCCATTGCCGCCGGTGAAGCAGTAAATGTTTACCCCAGGATCAGGCTTTTAAAGGATGTATATATTTCAACCCGCCAGCAATATGGAGACTTCAGGGTGCGGGAAGAGTATTTAGAGAATCAAAGCCTGCTCTCAGACCTGCGCATGTGGCAGGAGGGTGACAGCTACAAAAAAATACACTGGAAACAGACAGCAAGGCAGGATCGGCTGGTGGTTAAAAATTACGAAAAGAAAGGTGACGCGGTCCCGAAAATATTTCTGGATATGAGCAGGGAGAGTTACAGGGATGACCGCGACCACTTGCTGGAAGACCTCGCCGTTGAGGCTGCCGCTTCGTATGTCTATCACTGCCTGGAAAGCAGCATAAGCCTGGAGCTCTTTTCTGAGCCGCTTCGGGAAGGCAGGCTTGCCGGCAGTAAACCGGGCGATTACCTGCGAATTATGGATGAGGTGATCACCCTTGCCCCCCTGGGTGAAACCCCATTTTCGGGGGCCCTTGCCAACCGCTGTCACTATCTGAGCCCGACAGGAACACTCTACCTGATCACCCCGGCCCTGAAACTAAATGATGCTGCAGTATATTACAGTTTAAGGCAGAAAGGTTTTTACCTGGTCCTGGTCTACCTGTCGCCAGGTTTGATTCATCCGCTGGTCGGCGAGTCGATCAGCAGGCTTAGAAGGTGGGGCATTAAAGTGCAGGTACTCTACCCGGCGGAGGTGATGGCGGATGCAGGGCAGGCGCTTTGATTTTGAATACATTTTCAGGCTCCTAGTCGTTCTTGGCTTCAGCCTGGCCCTGGCCGTGCCGGTTATTGACTGGCTTGGATACCGCGCCCCGGGTTTCTTTATCCTGGCCCTGGCAGCGGCAGTTTTCATTTTATGTTACACCGCTGCTGCCTTCTACCCGCTGGTTTTGTTAGCTATTCCTTTCACCATGATTTTCCTGGCGGTTATCTATCTCCGCAACCCGGTCCTGGTCCTGGACTGGTTAGCACCGCTTTTCAGCTTTCCCCAACCGGCCAGTGCCCCGTTCTGGCCACTGGTTAACCTGGCCGGAATTACCCTTTACCTCTTCCTGCTTCTGTACAGGAAGAAAACTCCCATGCTGCTGTTACTGCTGACCGGCCTTCTCCTGCTTGTTCCGCTTTGGTACCTGCATATAGATTCTGCTTATCCTGCAGTCGTCTTTTACAGCTTAATCTGGCTCCTGCTGCTGGCCTACAGGCGCGGCTCTGCTTTCTGGGATTCCATGCTGCAGGGCCGGGAGGATGTTCATAAAGGTGCGGCAATCCGCGCTAGCTGGCTATCATTTGCCTTGTCAGTGATGCTGATGGCCCTGGTTATAGCCCTCATTATCCCGAAAAATATTCAACCGCTTCCGCTATACCCCCTGCAGAACTGGGTAAGGGCGAACGTTCCCTTCGCCGGTGAACTGCGCAGCACAGACGATGAAGAGCTACGGGGAGACGGTTCTCTGTTTGATCTCTACGGCTTCGGTTTCCAGGACAGCAGGAACCTTGGCGGGCCGCTGCGCTTGGACGACACCGTCCTTCTAGAGATAGAAGGCAGGGGAGGCCTTTACCTTAAAGGCACTGTGAGGGAAATCTATACCGGCAGCAGCTGGGAAAAAAGCTCCCTGCTGACGGAAACAGAAGAATTTACGGTTCCGGAAGAAAAGCTCTACCCGCTGCTTGAAGAGGTAGAACTGAAGATAACACATACCAGGCTTCGAACCAGAACTATCTTCAGCCCTTTATATGCTTTGGAGCTGTCACCTTTGCCCGGCCCCCTGGTGGTTGAAGGAAACAGCAGCCTGGCTGTGCAGAATGAAATTCCCCTGCATTTTGAATATACAGTTAAGGGGTTGGCGCCCGCATACCGGTTCGATTATTCAGCCCATGAAGATCAGGCGGGTGAAGCCGGTATGGAAAGAAAAGGGTTTTACCTTGTCCTGCCTTCAGACCTGCCGCAGGCGGTGCGCGACCTGGCTTTGCAGGTTGCCGGGGAGGAAAAAAGCTACTACAGCAGGATTTCTGCCCTGGAAAATTTCCTGCGCAACAGTTACAGCTACAATACCGATATGGGCGTTTTGCCTGCCGGCCGGGACTTTGTTGAATACTTTCTTTTTGAATGGCAGGAAGGTTACTGCACCCATTTTGCCACGGCCCTGGCAGTGCTCGGCAGGGTTGTGGGGGTACCGACCCGCTACGTGAGCGGTTTTGTTGTTCCCCCTGAACCTGATCCTGACGATATATACCGGGTGGCGGGAACAAGTGCCCACGCCTGGGTGGAAGCTTATATTCCCGGTTTCGGCTGGCTCCCCTTTGAAGCAACCCCCGGTTTTCCCGGTTCTACGGGACTTCCCTTGCTGCGGGGAGAGTTGACCATGGAACGGGTCGATTATGACCGTGATATCCTGGACAGCTGGAGATCGGGGCTTGAGGATCAACCCTTTGCCGAATACTATAACGATTATACCGGCCAGGCTGCAACAGAAGATAGCGGGCAGGCGCAGCCTGGTTTGGCCGCGCTGCTTACCCGGGTTATTTTAGCGGCCTTAACCATCCTGGTGCTTGGAGCTACAGCATTTGTGGTATACCGTTTGCTGGCGATCAAGAAATATTTCCGGGACCTGGATCAAAAGGATTCCCGCGGGCGGGCGCTGGGCTACTACCTGGCGACCCTTACCCTGCTCGATAAAATGGCCCTTGGCCGTTATCCCGGCGAGACGCCGCGGCAG
>SKWE01000061.1 GCA_007129055.1 Syntrophomonadaceae bacterium | reverse complement strand
TTCAGGCAGGCCAAGCATGATATTCATATTTTGTACCGCCTGGCCGGATGCTCCCTTGACCAGGTTGTCAATTGCCGATATAACGATAACTTTATTAGTGCGCTTATCAATCCTGACAGCAATATCGCAAAAATTACTGCCCCGTACAAAACGGGTTTCAGGTAAGACCTGGCTATCCATAACCCGGATAAAAGTACTATCCCGGAAGTAGTTTTTATATATTACAGTTAGCTCGTTTTGATCACCTGTTTCTTTCAAATCAAGATAAACGGTACTAAGGATGCCCCTGATCATCGGTACAAGGTGCGGGGTAAAAGTAACCACCAGGTTTTCTCCTGCCATGAAACCCAGTTCCTGCTCAATTTCAGGGGTATGCTGGTGTGATGCTACTCGATATGCCTTAAAATTTTCAGTGCAGTCCGGAAAGTGAAAGGGCTGCTTGGGAACGCGCCCGGCGCCTGATACTCCCGATTTCGAATCAATAATAATGTTATTTAAAGCAACTAACTGTTTATCGAACAGTGGAGCCAGGGCAAGGATAATACTGGTGGGATAACAGCCCGGGTTGGCTACCAGCCTGGCATCTTTTATCTTCTCTGCGTACAGCTCGGGCAAACCGTAAACTGCGGATTGCAGTAAGCTTTTGTAAGCATGGTCAAGGCCGTACCACTGGGCATATTGTTCAGGTTTCTTAAGCCTGAAATCTGCACTCAGGTCTATCACCCTGAACTGCCTTTCAAGCAGCTCTGCAACAACTGGTGCAGAGCTGCCATGCTGCAGGGCACAAAAAACAATATCGGCCGCTGCAGGAATACCGGCCGGAACCATCTTTTCCAGTTTAATGTCAACCTGGCCGGCAAACTGGGGGTGTATATCCGCTATCATTTTACCGGCGTTGCTTTCAGAGCTGACAAAAACCGGCTCCACCTGCGGATGGGCGCTCAGAAGCCTTAACAGTTCGACCCCTGTATAACCTGTTCCCCCTAAAACTGCTGCCTGATACATAATTTAATCCCCCTCAAATGAAAAAGCCTCTCATCCAGTAAAGGACGAGAGGCTCGCGGTACCACCTTTATTGATCGGCCATATAATAAGCCAATCCTCTCAAACCGTATTCACGAAATACGGCCTTGATAACGGTATAAAACCGGGCCAGCCTACCCACCGGTTAAAAAACCGGCTTCAACCGCCACCTCCGGGGTGCGCTTCACCGCTTGCTTCAGGTCCGGACTCTCACCAACTCCGGCTCGCTTGAACCGCCACAATACGGCTACTCTCCCCTTCACGGGTTTTTAATATTGTTCTAAATTCTAACACAGATAAATTATATGTCAAGACTTTTTACAACGGAATATTTCCGTGTTTGCGCATTAAGCGCTGTTCCTGCTTGTTACCGACCATTTCCAGGCTGCGAATCAGGTAGGCCCGGGTTTCCCGGGGATCAATTACCTCATCAATCCAGCCCCTTGCCGCTGCAATATAGGGGTTAGCATAACGCTGCCGGTATTCATCAACCAGTTCCTTCCGCTTTGCCACCTTATCCTCGGCAGCTTCAAGATCACGCCGGTTTACTATGTTAACGGCACCTTCAGGACCCATTACGGCAATTTCCGCCGATGGCCAGGCAAGGCAGATGTCAGCACCCAGGGATCTTGAATTCATAGCGATATAAGCTCCCCCGTAAGCTTTACGCAAAATAATCGATATCTGGGGAACGGTTGCCTCGGAGTAAGCATACAGCACCTTGGCCCCGTGACGGATTACTCCGCCCCACTCCTGCTCAACACCAGGCAGGTATCCCGGCACATCGACCAGGGTTATAAGGGGCAGGTTGAAACAATCACAGAAGCGGACGAAACGGGCGATTTTATCAGAAGAGTTTACATCCAGGCAGCCGGCTTTAACCAGCGGCTGATTGGCAATTATCCCTACAGCTTTACCATTAAGCCTGGCAAATCCCACCACTGCATTTTGCGCATATCCCTGGTGAACTTCCATGAAATCACTGCCATCGACAACCCGCTTGATAATATCACGGACATCATAAGATTTATTCGGGTTTTCAGGCATCAGGGTTACCAGTTCTTCGCCACTTAATTCAGGTTCCTGCGGCTCAGCAAGGGGGGGATCTTCAATATTGTTGGAAGGCAGAAAACTTAACAACCTGCGAATCTGGGCGAAACATTCTTCTTCATCTTCTGAGAAAAAGTGGGCTACCCCGCTGGTTTCATTATGGGTAGCAGCGCCGCCAAGTTCATCGGAGGTAACAGTTTCACCTGTAACGGCCTTGATCACCTGCGGCCCGGTAATAAACATGTTACCGATCCCGTTTACCATGAAAATGAAATCCGTTATGGCAGGCGAATAGACTGCCCCACCGGCACAGGGGCCCATGATAATTGAAAGCTGGGGTATTACTCCGGAACATAGGGTATTCCGGTAAAATATATTTCCGAACCCGTCTAAAGCATATACCCCTTCCTGGATACGGGCACCACCGGAGTCGTTCAAGCCGATAACCGGGGTTCCGTTCTGGGCAGCAAGATCTAAAACTCGGCATATTTTTTGGGCATGCACTTCTCCCAGCGAGCCACCGGCTACTGTAAAGTCCTGTGCGTAAACATAGATGCGGCGGCCGCCAATCGTTCCATAGCCGGTTACCACACCTTCTCCGGGGTTGGGATAATCAAGGCTGCTGGCATCTTCAAGCCCTGTCTGGGCAAAAGTGCCAAGTTCTACAAAACTATTTTCATCAAGCAGCTTATCCAGGCGTTCCCTGGCAGTAAGTTTTCCTTTTTCGTGCTGCGCTTCAACTCTTTTTTCGCCACCGCCGGCAAGGGTTCTTTTTCGCCTCTCCTGCAGGTGATTCAGTTTATCATCCATTGCTTTCACCACTTTCTTGGATATTCAACCTGCCTAACGTTCGCATAGCTCAATCAAAACCCCACCGGTTGACTTGGGGTGTAAAAATGCAATTTTTGCCCCGCCTGCACCATAGCGCGGTTTTTCATCGATCAGGGCGACACCCTGCTGCTTCAACTGCTCGAGCTTTTCTTCAAGGTTTGAAACACGGAATGAAAGATGATGGACACCTTCGCCTTTCTTTTCTATAAACTTGCCAACCGGTCCGGCAGGATCTGTTGGTTCGAGTAGTTCAATCTTGCTCTCCCCAACTGGGAAAAACGCTACTTCCACTTTTTGTTCTTCTACCACTTCAGTACCTTTAAACTCCAGGCCCAGCTGATCTCGGTAAAAACTAATCGCTTTTTGAAGATCGCTGACAGCTATGCCGATATGGTCTACTTTTTCCAGCACTGCACAACGCTCCTCTCATTTTTAGTTTTGAGCAATTCTTTCACTGATAAATTTAATAATATCTTCTGTCGCCGAGCCAGGTGTAAAGACTTCGGCCACTCCATTATCTTTGAGGTAAGTGATATCTTCCCTGGGAATAATTCCACCTACAACAACAATTATATCACTGCTTTCCTGTTCCCGCAGCATTTCCAGTACGGGAGGTAATAACTGCATATGTGCCCCGGAAAGTATGCTTAAACCAATTACCTGCACGTCTTCCTGCAGGGCAGTTTCAACTATCTGCTCAGGCGTTTGTCTTAACCCGGTATAGATTACTTCCATACCGGCATCACGCAAAGCCTGCGCTACCACCTTGGCTCCGCGATCATGACCATCGAGACCAATTTTACCAACGAGCACTCGAATCGGCTTATTCGCCATACCCATTTTCCTCCTTATCTTCCCAATCTGATTATATCGTTATCTGCTGCTGATATTCACCAAATATTTCTCTCAGGACCCCACAGATTTCTCCTAATGTTGCATATGCCTTAACTGCATCCAGAATGTGGGGCATCACGTTTTCATCTGACTGGGCAGCTTTTCGCAACTCCTGTAAAGCGTCGGAAACCTTCCCCTGGTTACGGCTTAACCGAACCTCTTTCAAACGCTCTACCTGGCGTTGGCTGGTTTCAGGATCCATTTTGAGCAGATCCATGGGCTGATCGCCACTGGTTGTAAAACGGTTAACCCCGACAACCACTCTATCCTGGGCCTCAACTTCTTTCTGATACTGGTAAGCGCTGGCCTGGATCTCTTTTTGAATAAACCCTTTTTCAATAGCTTCAACAGCGCCGCCGATTTCATCAATCTTTTCTATATAACCGATCACTTCTTTTTCGATGTGATCGGTTAGCGTTTCAATATAGTATGAACCGCCAAGTGGATCAACTGTATCAGCAACCCCGATTTCATAACCAATCACCTGCTGGGTACGCAGGGCAAGCAGTACAGAGTGTTCACTTGGCAGTGCCAAAGCTTCATCCCGCGAATTTGTATGCAGGGACTGGGTTCCACCGAGTACTGCACTTAAAGCCTGGAATGCAACACGCATAATATTTACATCCGGCTGCTGGGCAGTTAAAGTTGAACCTGCAGTCTGGGTATGGAAACGGAGCATGAGTGAACGGGGATTCTGGGCTTTGAAACGTTCTTTCATAATCCTGGCCCATATCCTTCTTGCCGCCCTGAATTTAGCAACTTCTTCAAGGAAGTTGGAGTGGGCATTAAAGAAAAAGGATAGGCGCGGAGCAAATTGGTCAACTTCCAGGCCAGCTTTAATAGCTGCCTCTACGTAAGCTATAGCATTGCTGAGGGTAAAGGCAACTTCCTGGACTGCCGTTGACCCTGCTTCCCTGATATGGTAACCGCTGATACTGATTGTATTCCAGGTAGGTATCTTTTCAACCGCATAGGCAAAAATGTCTACTATCAGGCGCATTGATTCGCGCGGGGGAAATATATAGGTGCCCCTGGCCACATATTCTTTTAAGATATCATTCTGGATAGTTCCGTTAATCTTGTCCATCGGTATTCCCTGCTTTTCGGCTACAGCCATATACATGGCCAGCAGTACCGCGGCAGGGGCATTTATAGTCATTGAAGTGCTAACCTGGTCCAGGGGAATGTCTTTCATCAGGATTTCCATATCAGCAAGTGAATCTATCGCTACACCAACCTTGCCAACTTCTCCGCGGGCCAGGGGATGATCTGAATCAAACCCGATCTGCGTAGGCAGGTCAAAGGCAACGCTCAGCCCGGTCTGGCCCTGATCTAAGAGATAACGAAAGCGCTTGTTGGTTTCTTCTGCGCTTCCAAAACCTGCATACTGGCGCATGGTCCATAACCTGCCCCTGTACATTGTGGGCTGTATACCCCTGGTATAGGGATATTCACCAGGCCAGTTCAGTTGTTCTCCGTACTCAAAATCTTCCTGGTGAAAAGGATCATAAACCCTGTCTACGGTCATCCCCGAATCAAGTTTAAATTCTTTTCTCTCAGGCCGCTTATCGAGGGTCTTTTCAACTTTACTATTCCAGGCTTCCCTGGCCTGTTTCAGTTCTTCATGTTTATTTTGATTTTCCAATTTTCACGACCTCC
>SKWE01000243.1 GCA_007129055.1 Syntrophomonadaceae bacterium | reverse complement strand
TGGCTATACCGACTGGGACTATTGGCTGGACGAAGTATTGCTGACATTTGTGGACAGGCAAAGTGGCGAAGTTCTTCTTGAAGGTAACAGCTACCTGCCTGCCGGTTACATTCTGGATGACAAGGGCCAGATGTTTTTTAAAAGTCGCGGGCCCGGCTATGAGGGGTATTTTGTTCTTCTGGACAGCAATTTCAGTGAAAAAAGCAGGGTTTCAGCAGAAGGCATTTTCCCGGCTGATATGTTTTTCTCCTACGCAAGTGTAATAAAGTTTGGTGACCGCTGGGCATTGCCCTTTTACCAGGGTATGGATATGGATACCCACTTTGCCGAGATCAGTTTCGATTGATAATTCCGGCTTGAAAGACTCTGGAAGCTATAATCCGGGTTTGCGACCTCGGAAGTAAGCTGAGAAGAGGCAGAACAAAAATAAAATAATAAAAATTTAAAAATTCTATTGACAATTTAGTCAACCCATGCTATCATAACTAAACTAGGTTCTAAGAAATTGGAAGGCGAACCAGGTCTGACAAGACGGGAAAAGCCAGCTGAAAAGAAAGGCGCAAGCTTTGATTGGAAACTGGAAGTATCCAGGATAGTCAGCAAGTTGTAAGGAACCAGAGCGGAAAGGTTTTTTAAGGGTAACACCTTGAACTAACCGGGAAACACTGGAGCACCTGCACGAAGGAATTTAAGTAACTGGTCTGAGGTTGAAAGGCAATGTCTTTAGAGGCAGTGATTTCGACTGTTGATGGTCAGCGAGGTTTATTCCCGAGGTTTTAGCCCGAAGGTTTGTTGGAACCTAGTATTTTTATGTACAAAACTTTTTCAGAAACAACCCCATCAGGTAAGTTCGCAGATAAACCCAAAGGGCCTGGTTAAAGGTTTCAGGTGATTGGGTGATCAGCTTAACAATAATCGGTAGAAAAGCAGCTGCCAGGGGATCATTAAACATCAAGATTAGCTTTTCCTTATTTTTTTCTCCATCCAAATTCTAATATATTTTTCACTATGAAAAGTCCCAAGGCTTCGGAGAAGGATAGGTGCCACATAAAATAGAATAAGTGTATTACATTAATCATTTGGGTTTATTATCAACTATCTACTACTTTAACCATGCTACAATAAGGAGGAATCAAGAAATAATGACCCCAGTACTCAAAGTATCATCGAAATCTAATCCAAACAAAGTAGCAGGAGCAATAGCGGGAGTAATCAGGGAAGAAGGTAAGGCTGAACTGCAGACAATTGGAGCCGGGTCTTTAAACCAGGCAATAAAGGCGGTTGCCATAACAAGAGGGTTTGTAGCTCCGAGTGGTATTAATTTAATCTGCATCCCAGCATTTGTAGATCTTGAGATAGATGGTGAAGAAAGGACTGCAATCAAGCTTATTGTAGAACCGAGGTAATACATGTAGCTGTTTTATTGTCGAATACCAAAAGGACTTTTAATTTAAACTCTGTGCAGCAAGTTATCCAATGATCCGCGAAATCAATATTTTCTGTTTTGAACAGCTCCATGATATCAGGAAAGACACCTGTATCTATGAACTGTGTTAGCTATCCTCCCCTTTCTAAATATGGCAGGCAGTATTATAGGTGATTCTACAATAGCCTGTCGATTGCCTTTAATACATCACCGCGAGCAATAATTCCCACAATCTTATTATCCTCTACAATGGGAATCCGGTTAACTCGATTGCGGACTAAAAGCCGGGCTACCTCTTCAACAGTGCTGTCAGGACCGGCAGTGATCAGGCGGGTGGACATGTAGTCTTTAACTGGGTTGCTCAGAAAATCCTGCTCCGGGCCTTCATCAGAAACACTTTCTTTTTTAAGGTTATTATCAAGGTTGCATTTGAGAAATGATTCAATGCTGATCCAGTGGTCAAGCCCGCTAAATATGCTCCTATCTTCAATAATATCTGACTCGCTGATTATTCCGACCGGCACCATATGGTTAGTGTTTCTAATAGTTTTGCCCTTGGTACAATAAAAAGCTTCTGCAAAACTCTCTGCAGAAGCTATCAGCTCGTAAGCGGTTTGGGTTAAATACCCCGGTGAGCTTCATCACCATTTATTGCTGCCTACATTCTTACAGCAATGATTTACATGTGTCAAATTTGCAGATTAATTCTATGATCTTTTTTCGGGTTAATCCAGGTACTGCTTTTCCCAGCAGTTGAGGATAGCCTTCTAACCGGAGAAGATTACCACTAAAATCAGGTAAGCTCGCAAGTAAACCCAAATTGGAGTTATTCAATCAAACATCTAGCTTGCCGCTGCGCAGGCCGTGCTTGATGATCCAGAGTGTTTCCTTGGTCGGGTTATCTTGCTGCCAGTCAGTAATAATCTCTTTTGCCTTATCCGGAAATTCTTTCACCAGGTCATTTAAGTTATTGCCAACGCTCTTTTGCACAAACTTTTCCGGGTCGCTTTTCAGGTTTGACAGCACATCCTTGTAGTCATCAAAATACTCCAGGGCAGCAATGCTCTTTTTTGCCCAGGGCAGCCTGATTCTTAGCCCTTCGCTGGCCAATCGCCGCACATGAACATTGCTGTCCTTGCTCCATTCTTTTATAACGGTAAATGCTTCAACGGGCCACTTCTCAATTATTGGCCTGATGGCGAACTCACCGGTGAACCTTTTGGTTAATTCGTAGATAAAATTAACTGATAGAAGGAAATCTTTACTGCCATGACGCTCTATATAGCGGCCAACAGGCCACAGCCACCAGCCCACAGCGAACATGCCAGTGGTGGTTTCCAGTTCGGGGCCGAGTATTTGATGGAAGATGGAAACAGTTTCTTCATAATCATCGGGCATATATACTTCAAAAGCATCAACAAAAGCATCCTGCCGCTCCATAAACTCTTTGTCTGGGAGTTCATCTTTAAGCATTGCCGCAAAACCGGTTTTGTTAAAATCCGGCCACACAGCCTTAATCTTGTCGGCTAATAGCACAGCGCAGTCGAGGTCATAATAGTCTTTGAACTTTTTTGCCATATTGTTATCCTCCTCATCAAATTATAAACCGAGCAAACAAATCCTGCTTGTTTTTTCTGGGGGAAATTATAATCAGTTCCCATAATTCTTTAATACAAACGGCAAGAAGGATTAACAGAAGATTGATAGAAATAACAGGGGGTTAGGCGATTATAAGCTTTAGCAGGCAGGAGGCAGGGGAGGCGCAGCAGCTATGTATGACAAGAGCACCCAGTCTTTAATTGCAGTTAACCTGATCAATATTGTGATGGCCGTAGTATTTAAGTGGAATGTTTACGATGTGATGCTTGTATACTGGTTTCAAAGTGTTAGTATTGGTATTTTTACTTTTTTTAAACTTTTTACTTACCCAATCGAACAGATAGAAAGAGAAATGGATCAGGGTAAGGTTATTGAGATCAATGATCAGGCGGTAAAAAGTCCAAAAGCGGTAAAAATAATGATTTCAGGTTTTTTTGCGCTGCATTACGGATTTTTTCACCTTGTTTATATAATATTTATCGTTGGTTTTGCCTTAAGCGAAGGGTTTCCATTGAACCTGTTTGGCGGTTTGATCGGAGCTCTTCTGTTTTTTGTCAACCATTTTTACTCATACCTTTTTTACAAGGACGAAGCCAAAAATATTGAAACAGGTGAATTTGACTTTAATCAAAGCACCGCAGGGTTAAGTATTGCAGATATTTTCAGTAAACCCTACACTAGGATTATTCCAATCCACTTAACGATTATGGCTGGGGGTTTTATCAGCCATCTGATAACCGGTGGTTCATTTCAAAATATGATTATCCTTTTGATCTTTATGGGCTTAAAAACAATTATGGATGTAATGGCGCACAAAAAGAAGCATAAACAGATTCTTTTTACTGCACAGGACTCATAATCTAATTCAGTTTAATAATCCCTGTTTATAAGCCAGAGCGTTTATTAAGATTAAACTTTCTCTGAAAGAAAAACTTTAACGCACGTTTTACCAGGTTCTCTTACTTTATCTTCAGGCTTTAAAATAAAAAGTTAGGAAGTGCAGGGTAATGACGGAACAAAATGATATTATGACCCCCCGGTTTTGGATCAAGGCCTGGGAAGATGCCCGTAAGAACAACCCGACAGAAAGTGCTATGATCAGAAGTAGCGCCGAATTAATTGACTACTACAACCAGTTTGCCTCAAAATATGATCAGCTGCATTCTCCGGTTAAAAGAACTAAAAGGGTGCAGCAGATACTGGATATCCTGCAGCACGAAGGCTTTCTTACCCCCGGAACAGATGTGCTCGATATTGGCTGCGGTTCCGGCAATTATACTCTGCCCTTTTCCGAGCTTTGCTCTAGTGTAACCGCCATAGACGGTGCTGAAGAAATGTGCCGCCAGTTGAAAAATAAGGTTGAGCACCTTAGCCTTAAAAACATTAAGGTTCAGCAGAAGTTGTGGGAAGAAATTGATTTAGAAAAAGAAGGCATGTATAAGAAATACGACCTGGTATTTGCTTCAATGACCGAAGCCGTATCAGATTATAAGGCTCTTAAAGCCATGAATGATGCTTCCAAAGAAAACTGCTGCCTTGTTTTCTGGGCCGGCACTGTAACCAATGAAGTGCGATCTGAGCTGTGGGAGAAAATTTTTAACAAGCCTGATCCCGGCTATGGGACAACAAGCGTAATTTACCCCTTTAACCTGTTATACAGCCTGGGCTACTACCCTGCCATCCGCTTTATCGATACCGAATGGACGAGCGAAGAAACAGCAGCTAAAGCGACAGAAAGCCTGGCCCGTTTCTTCTGGCTTTACACAGATATAACTCCCGGGATAACAGATATTATAACCAGCTACGTAAATGAAAATGCTGTTAACGGCACCCTGCTGCAAAAAACAGAAGCCACCCTGGGAGTAGTAACCTGGAAGGTAAGCCACTGCGGCAATGAAAACTAAGGTTCTTGTCTGGCAACATCAGGCAGCTGGTCGAAGTGTTTGTCATAGCTGTAGATAGTGTCTATTTTCCGACCGCGCATGATTTCACTGTTGTATGCATCAATGAAATCAATATTTTCTGTTTTGAACAGCTCCATAATATCAGGAAAGATATTTTTACTTGGAAAATAGAGATTTTTTATCGTAAATAGGGGCAAAATTATGTCGTAGATTTCAGCTGGGCTAAGGTTATATGTTTTTGGTGATTGCAATACCCATACTAGCTCTGCCATAACCAGGTCGGTAGTGTAAAGCTTAAGCTCTCCTTCTGCTGCACTTTGAAGAAGCCTGCGGCAGCTGGCTGCTTTTACTGGATCGTCTTTTGTCAGAAATCGTAGAAAGATATTTGTATCAATAAACTGCATCAACTAACCTCGCTTGCTACCTTTTTCGCCTGCCCAATCCCGAGACAGGCGGCGGTGGTCTTCATGGCTGCCTGCAGGTTTCTGTTTTTCCAGAACGCCATAAACGTCATCAAGGCTGGCTTTAACAGGTCTGATTACCACTTCATTTTG
>SKWE01000075.1 GCA_007129055.1 Syntrophomonadaceae bacterium | reverse complement strand
GCTCCTCTCGAAACTTGCAACAGAAGATGATCCTGATGCCCTGCAGCTGGCCTACCGGCTGATCGAAGAGGTGAAACAGTGATAATTAAAAAGGTTAAACTAAACCCTTTTGGCGCAATTACTGATCGCGAGCTCACCCTGGACGAAGGCCTTAACGTGCTTCTCGGCCCCAATGAAGCCGGTAAAAGCACCCTTATAAACGCTATCTTTGCCGCTCTCTTCATCCCTTCCGCTGTCAGGAAGAATTCTGAAGACTGGAAAGGATTCCTGGAACACTACCTGCCCCATCCCGATGGTGATACTCTCCGGGTTGAATTAAACTTACAAGCAGAAAATGGTGTAAAAGCGCAATACTTGGTTGCCTGGGGCGCCGGCGGGGAAGAACGCCTGACCCTTGCAGACGGCAGTGAAATTAACGATACCGCTGCTATTCGCAGGCAGCTCGGGGAACTGCTGCAGTTTGGCCGGGGCACCTACCGCTCCATTTTATTTGCCAGGCAGGAAGAAATGAATAAAACAATCGAGCTGCTCCGCGAGAACAGGGAGGCAGGCGAAACAGTATCCGGCCTGTTAAGGGCTGCCCTCTTTGAATCGGGAGGAGTTTCCCTCGAAAAGCTTGAGACTGCTGCTGAAAAAGAGCATGAACGCCTGCTAAGTAACTGGGATTGGGATGCAGGCGGGCCCCGGGGTGGCAGGGGGATTGATAATCCGCATAAAACAAAAGTCGGCGCAATACTCAGCGCATACTATGACCTTGAAACGCTGCGCCGCGCGCTGAAAAATATCCGGGCTGCAGAAGAAAAAATTACCGGGCTGAACCGAGATCTGGAAACAGCTGAGCTTGGGCAGAATGAGCTTGAAGGGCGCCTCGGTAAATATGAACTGCTTGAAAATGACGCCCGTAAGCGCAGCGCCCTGGAGCCGAAGCTTGAAGCTTTTCACAGGGAAGAAAAACAGGTTAAAGAGGTGGCCGACCAGTGGCCCCGGGTGCAGGAAAGGGTGGCAAATACCGAACAGGACATTCAGGCAAAGCAGCAAACACAGGCCAAGCTTGAATCCAACCTGAAAGCGGCGCAGGCCGAATTGGAAAACCGGCAAACCCGGAAACTTTTTGATCAGGTTAAGCCTTTAAAAGAAGAGCTTGAGAAAAAACAGGCTGCACTTAAGGCGCTGAAGCAGGTTGCGAAGGAGGATGTTGCCGCCCTGGAAGAATGCCGGCGCCGGGAAGAAAAGTTAAAAGACCTTGCCGGGGCGATGAAACTGAAAGCTGCCATCACAGTGAAAAAGCCTCTTGGCTTAAAAATCACCTCCGGCCTGGAAGAGCCGCGCAGGCAAACTATTGAAAATCAGGAAGTGCTTCACGGTGACGGACGGCTTTTGCTGGAAAGTGAAAACTGGGCGATTGATATTCAGTCAGGCCAGCAGGATGTCAGCAAGCTGCTCTCAGAGGCAAAATCCTGCCGCGAAAAATTCAAATCCATGCTGACCGAGCTGGGTGTTGAAGATCTTGAAGCAGCAAAAGCAGCAGCTGCTTCAAGGGCAGAATTAGAAGAGAGTATGAAAGCGATCGAAAACAGGCTGGAAGGCCAGCTTGGCCCACTTGATTATGCAGAGCTCGAATCCAGGGTTATGGCGCTCGGCCCGGAAAAGGCGGTGCAGGATCCCGAGCAGATCAGGGCTGAATTAAGCGAACTCGCCCAGGAACTGGCCAGGACCCAGGCCAGGCTGGAACACGATCAGCAGCAGCTAAAGCTGTGGGAGGAAGCGTATACCAGCACTGATGAAGTCTATACCCGAATTGGCCGGCTCAGGCAGCAGACAGGTGAAATCGAAACTGAACTAAAGAGTCTGGCGGCCATGCCGGAAGAATATGAGACCCCGGACCAGCTGATCGATGATCTGAAGAAAATGCGTGATCAGCGTTCCCGGGTGCAAAGCCAAATATTTCAGCTGAAACAGGAGCTACATGAGATACAGGTGAATATGCCGGAACAATCTACTGAAGACCTGGAAGTCGAACTGGACCTGGCCGGTGAAAGGCTGGAAAAACTGAAGAGAGAAGGGAGGGCGATTCAAAAGGTAAGGCAGGAATTTGCAGCCCTTAAAGAAAAGTTAGATGCCGATACATTTTCACCCCTGGTTGACAAGTTCGGCCGCTACCTGGCCCTTGCTACAGCCGACCGCTACAGCCTGGCCAGCATGAAAGGTTCGCTGCCCGAGGAGATCATCACGGAAGCGGGCAAAGCCCTGCCACTGGAGCTGCTCTCTGCGGGCACAACCAGTGGGGTCGCAATCGCCCTGCGCCTGGCCATGGCCTCCTACCTGCTGCAGGACAGGTCCGGCCTCATGGTGATGGACGATCCCCTGGTACACCTCGATCCGCAGAGGAGACGCTCAGTTGCACAACTAATCCGTGAGTTTGCAGCCGGCAAACAAACTATCATTACCACCTGCGATCCACAGGCAGCTGAATTGATAGGCGGCAACGTGATCGAGATCTAAAGGACAGGGGAAGGGACAAGGGGACGTTTCTCTCTGTCCCCTTCCGACATTCCTTCCTTCTTTCAATAGATTTGGCAGTGCGTGTTTATGTCTTTTGTTCATTAGCCTAAGTGCACTGTTGGCCAGCCAGGGCCAATAAATAATTGCAGCTATCTCTAAAATATTTACTTCCCCTGTTTAAGGTCTTATCCCAAGACGGTCAAGAAAGACAGCTCCTGAAGATGTGCGGTCAAAGATTAGGTTTATCTCTTTCAAGCTTTCGTAATCAAGCTCAGTGTTAACATCCAAAAAATCGGAAATCGCGAATTCAAAGGTCTGGTAGACAGGTTCACCAAGTGCCAGGGAATTCATGAAGTCGGCTTTCCCCAGTTTGGCTTTAAGCTGCGGTTGGAGTAGAGAAAAATGACTGAGGGGGAGGGCTGCCCTGTTTCCACTTGTATCAACTAACTCTATGGTCAGATCAATCGGCTTCTTTATTTCTTCAACGCTTTCCTGGTCATCGTTTAAAGCATCACTTGTATCCCCGTTGTTATCTTCCATGTCAGTATCAGCCAGGTCAAAAACAATAACACTTTCTGCTGTTAAAACACTCTCCATTTCGGGCAGTATTACCCTGTAAAGCGGTGTGCCGGTAGCGCTATTCCTATCCCAGGATAAATAAGCTGCCCTGTCTTCAAGGCTTCCCCATTTCAGCGGAACATCTTGTTCTCTCCATCTTGCCAGGTTTTCTCCTTCAATCTTTCCATCCGGCAAGGTGGTTGTGCCTAAGTCAATATCTTCATCGTAATTAGCAATTGCTACTGTGTTAGAATCATAATATTTTCCAATAAATATTTGTTCGGGAAGCCAGTGGGCCCCTCGCCTGAAATCTTGAAACAGCAGCCTGTAATCATATATTTCATTCAGTGTGGCTTCAAGAAAAGCGCCCAGGACTACCTTTGCTGCCTGTTGTTGTTCTTCGGCCGGCATAATATTGCGCAGGTTAAATAGCTGTATTGCCGGTCCGGTGATGTCTTTGCGGCCCCAGTCACTGTTAAACTGTCCATGATTCGCCCCATAAATATATATGGCTGATTTGAAGTAAGAAATGTCTTTTTCGCTGTTTTCCGGATTATCAGGGCTGTTTTCTGACGCAACCTCCGGTTCGTTGTCAAACTCTATCCGCGCATACTGCCTGGCTCCGTGAAAACTGATAACATCCATGTCGTGCGAGCCATGAATTACCAGGTAATTTATATTGGAAAGCGGAAGCCTTTTATTCCCGGGTAGGTACTGCCCATCAACCGGGGCAATAGAGACTACTGACTTAATACCGAAATTATAATCAAAGACAAGCTCTGCATTGTCCGGATGAAAACTTAGGTTGTTAAACGCTGCAGCAATAGCTACCGCTTCTCCGCCTCTCGAGTGGCCGACGAGAGCGATGGAGTCCAGATCAACATCCTGGTAAAAGGGGCTGTTTTCTTGCACATTCCAATATTTCCATACTGCAAGGTGTTCAAGCAGCAGCCAGGCACGCAGGTCGTTTTCGTTTTTTAAACCGGAAAGTAGCCCCAGGTCGGCAACCAGGGATAGATTTAGAAAGTTTTGGTCGATGGAAACGGTAATAAAACCGCGGCTGGCCAGCATCTCTGCTAAGTAAGCATAACCCTCGTCGGAATAATCCTCCATCAGGTGATTGCCGTGGACTATAAGCACAAGTGGAAAGGGCCCTTCTCCTTCCGGGTACCAAACCCGTCCGTTCAGGGGCAGGTTCTCCGGCTCAAATCCCCAGTAAGCAGTTCTTAAAGAAGTCCATCCGCTTACAAGCTTCGATCCGTCAACCGTTGGGGTTACAAGATCGACCCCCTCACTAAATTCGGCGCGCCTTAAATCATCTCCACTGCCGTAGGTCAGGTACTTTACATTGAAGTAGCCTTCCCCGGATGGATCCGGCAGGTCAAGCTGCACAACATTTTCTGCAGAAAGCTGGCCTGCGTTAAACGGCTTATCTTCGCTGAAGCCTTCTAATATCAGGAAAGCGGCTCCGCCATTCAGCAACGCAAGGCCTAAGATGAGGCTGAAATAAAAAAGCACTTTTTGCGGTTTGCCATAGTTTTTCAGGGAACCCTTTTTTACCACCGCTGCTGCAGCACCGCAAAGTGAGCCGGTAACTATTGTTAGCAACGCAATAGCAATGGTTCCGGGAATGAGCGGCATTGCCAGGAAAACTATGGCTAACAGCAAAAATGCAGCGCTAAAGGCTAACAGGTAAAGCAGGGGTATACGGCGCAGAATAGATATTATCAAGATCAGGACTGCCCCGAAGATCAGGGCAATCAGCAAGCCACCTGCCAGGCCAATTAAGGAATGGATTATGCTGTGAGGGAGTGCAACCTGGATCATTAACAGCAGCCAGAAAAGAAAGGCAGCAGTAAAAGCACCAAAGGCTGCCCCCAGCCAGGCATTTTTGCCGGGAGTTATCTTAACAAGTGCGCCCCTAAATTTCTGCCAGTATTTCGCTGAAGCAGCAAATAGTTTTTCCTTGTATTCTTTCACAGCATTCTCCTCCACCCGTGATTGACTTCAGTTATTCTACAGTGCTATCGTATTGTCACTGCCCAAAAAAACCGGTATCGCATGTTCATTATCTTAAGGTATTATCAGAAATCAATGTATTTCTTAAACCAATGTCTACCAGTCTGACATTAATCGACCTTCCATCTGTCGTCATCGTATCACTAATTTCATTAGTTGAAAATATACTCCCTATGTTGTCTGTTGAAAACCTCAATACACTTTCAAGCATCATAACATCTGAAATATTTTTCCTGGCAACAATATCTTTTAATACAACAGTGTTATATAAGCTCTTAAGGGACAAGGGGACGTTTCTCTCTGTCCCCTCCCGACATTCCTTCATTCTTTCAATAGATTTGGCAGTGTTTGTTAATGTCCTTGTATGCTAAAATAGGTTTAGATGATTAGCACAGCAAGTAAGCTCTATTGCCGTAAGGCAAAACTCAAGTG
>SKWE01000143.1 GCA_007129055.1 Syntrophomonadaceae bacterium | reverse complement strand
GAAGAAGCCCAGCGTTTAATTGACATGGATGCCGTAACCGGTGAAGCTTTGAGAAGAGCAGAACAGTTGGGAATTATTTTTCTAGATGAAATTGACAAAATTGCCGGTAAAGATTATCATGGATCTGGACCAGATATATCCAGAGAGGGAGTCCAAAGGGACATACTGCCAATTGTGGAAGGCTCGACTGTTGTCACAAAGTATGGGCCCGTTAAAACTGATCATATACTGTTTATTGCAGCAGGGGCATTTCATACATCCAAGCCTTCGGATTTAATCCCTGAACTGCAGGGTAGGTTTCCTATCAGGGTTGAGTTAAATAGCCTGACAGAAGAGGATTTTAAACGAATCCTCACTGAACCGAGTAATGCTTTGATAAAGCAGTATAAAGCACTTTTGGAGACGGAAGGGGTGAAGCTAAACTTTAGCGGCGATTCCATTGATGAGATTGCTAAGACAGCCTGCTATTTGAACCAGGAGATGGAGAATATTGGAGCTCGCAGGCTGCATACGATAATGGAAAAAGTGCTTGAAGACCTGTCATTTGAATTGCCTTTTGATGACGAAACTGGTGAAATTACTGTCGACCAGGCTTACGTCCAGGGCAAACTTGAGAAAGTGGTCAAAAATAAAGACCTGACAAAGTATATTTTATAAATCTAAAAGTGATGAAAGGTGGGTGAAGGACGTGATTTCTTCTCCATTGCTTGAGAAGACTCGTCGTATCAACAAGATTCTTCAGAAATCCGCAGGCCAGCATGTAGACTTTAAGGAAGTAGCAGAGGTTCTTAAAAATGTTATTCATGCAAATGTTTACATTGCTGACAAGCAGGGAGTGATCCTTGGCTGGTCGCTGGTTGATGAATTTGAATGCGAGTTGATGGTTAATAATGTTTTAGAAGATGGTTATTTTCCCGAAAAATATAATGAATTTTTATTACGGGAAGATGAATCTCGCGTAAACCTGCGTCAGAAAACCAATGATTGTGTATTTATAGATGCAGAAAGGTGCTTGTTCGCCAATAAAATTACTACTATTATCCCAATCATTGGTGGGGGAGATCAAATAGGTACTTTGCTTCTGGCAAGGTTTAACGAGCTTTTTGATGCAGAAGATCTGATTTTAGCTGAAACAGGCGCTACTGTAGTGGGTATGGAAATACTTCGTGCCCAGACTGAAAAGATCGAAGAAGATGCCCGTAATAAAGCGGTAGTGCAGCTGGCAGTGGCAACACTTTCATATTCAGAACTTGAAGCGGTGGAGCACATTTTCGAGGAATTAGGCGGGGTGGAAGGTTTGCTGGTTGCCAGCAAGATCGCCGACCAGCTTGGTATTACCCGTTCTGTAATCGTAAATGCGCTGCGTAAATTTGAAAGTGCAGGTGTTATTGAGTCACGCTCCTTAGGCATGAAAGGTACATATATTAAAGTGTTAAATCCTTTCCTGCTTGATTATTTGGCGAAGAAAACTAAGCCTTACTAGCGTGGAGGTTTTTATTAAGTTGTCTAGAGGGATGGTGCCTGCCTATACCGGGACCGTCCCTTTTAGTTTACATTACTGGGCACTTATAATTGTTATTACAAAATAGAGCTATATATAATAGAAGATTGAGGAGGAAAGATATGACTGAAGGCACTAACAATGGCGTTATTATATCCACACCGGCAGATGACCTGGTCATCAGGCCACTGCTTGAATGCATAGAAGAAGTAGCGCAAAAAGATAAAACAATTACATTTGTTGGTTCAGCAGCTGGAAAAGGTGACAATAAAGATTTAACCCTAACCTGGGGCCAGTTGCATTCAGAAGCAAAAGCAATGGCTGCAATACTTCAGGAAAAAGGAGTAAAGGTAGGAGATCACATAGCGCTTCTTGGCCCTACGACCAGGAACCTGGTTTCAGCGATCCAGGCTGTCTGGTTGGCCGGGGCAAGCGTAAGTATGCTGCCTATTCCCATGCGCTTCAGCTCTGTAGACGAATTTGCCAATCAAACAAGGGCCTTGATGAAGCATGGAGATATCAGCCAACTTCTGCTAGATCCCGACCTTGCAGCTTTTCATGAAAGCAAACCGGGAGATCCACCGGTTATCCTCTTGGACGAACTTGAACCGGCTGCAGGCAGGCCAACTGTGGCAGACTATCGGTCAGTCCCTTATGATCCCGAACGGCTTGCTATCCTGCAATTCACCTCGGGCTCAACTTCAAGCCCCAAGGGCGTGATGCTCCCTCACAGGATACTGGAAGCAAATGTCTTTGGCATGATTGAAGCTTCAAAAACAAATCCTGAAGATAAATTTGTATCCTGGCTGCCGCTCTATCACGATATGGGCCTGGTTGGGTTGTTGATAGTGCCCATGGTTTCCGGTTGCTCACTGGTGCTTGCATCACCGCAGGATTTTCTTTCGAAGCCGGCAGACTGGCTGCGCTGGATGCATAACTACGAAGGAACTGTAACTTCGGGCCCTAACTTTTCGTGGGTATTAGCGGCAAGGGCATTTAGTCGCATGACGGCAACTAACGAAATTCTTGACCTGTCTCGAATTCGTCTCGCCCTAAATGGAGCTGAACCGGTCGACCCAAAAGTTGTTGAAACGCTGATTAAAACAGCAGAACCTCATCAGTTTAGGGCAGAGTCTGTTTTTTGCGCCTTCGGAATGGCTGAACTATCGCTTGGTGGCACCTTTCCTCCTCCCCTGAGAGGGATGGCGGTTGACACTGTAGACCGTGAAGCTCTTGAGACTGAAAGGGTTGCCCGGCCTGCCAACCCTGATGATGAGGGGGCAAGATCTTTTCCCCTGCTCGGCACTCCAATTCCCGGCCTGCAGATGCGCATCCGAAACCTGGAAACAGGTGGATTCAGGGGCATGCGGGAAGTAGGAGAGCTGGAGATTAAGGGCACATCAGTTATGGCCGGCTACTATAAGCGCCCTGACCTGAATGAAATCCTGTTTGATGACGGTTGGTTGAAAACCGGTGATCTTGCATACTTTGTTGAGGGCCCTGATGGTGGTCCGCCTGAATTAATTCTATGTGGAAGAATAAAAGACGTCATCATAATTGCCGGACGCAATATTTTTCCCGAAGACATCGAAAGGGCTGTTGGAAAAGTAGAAGGTGTTAGGGCAGGTAACGTCATTGCATTTGGAATCGAAGGCAGTAAAAGAAAAGAATCAATTGTAGTTGTCGCAGAAGTGCGTTCTGAAGATCGCGATGCAGTTAAAAAAGCGATTCGTGAACAGGTGGCAGGAATAGTAGGTTTTCCACCACGGGATACCATGCTGGTTCAGCCCGGAACCCTGCCGAAAACAAGTTCCGGTAAACTGCAGCGCACCCTTTGCAGGCAACAGTATTTGGATCATGATCTTAAGACTTTAGAATCGTAAACTTAAACTTTGAAGCTAAACCATGCCTGGCAGTTTCTGCAGCTGTAAACAATATCAGCATTTTAATGTTGACTGTATTGGAGACAGCAGCAGGAACTGCCCTTTTATTAGGCAGTTGTCAGTGGAACCCGTAGAAAAGAGTAATTATAAAGCCTGTTAGCAGAACTACACCAAGAAGTGGGAGGGTAAGGGTTGCAAATTCTTTAACTTCTACCCCGTAGTATTCCTTGGTTAACGAAAAGCAGGGATGTGCCGGTGATATAATATGCCCCGCGGTTGAGCCTGCATAGAGAAAAGCAAAATATGCTGATGTAACCAGCCCACCTTCCGGTATGAGGGGAATAAACAAGGGAAAAAGAATTGCCACACTGGCAGAGTTATCACCGGTCAGCATACCGACTAAAAAAGATACACCTGCGATTAAGAATATAATTGGTAAGCCTGCATCAAGAACGAGGTTAGTCATATCGGTAATTACTTCTGTTTTACTAAGCATCTCTTTATATAACATAATGCCAATAATGACCAGGACTACCGGCAGCTTTATACCCGGCAAAATCATGGTTTTAAGACGATCAACTAATGAATAAAAAAAGTTGTTGAAGGGCAGGTAGTTGACTATCGCCACAAAAATGCCCACTGTAAGGGCCAGGGGAAAGTAAAGATTAAAAAATACAACCAGGACCAGGATTATAAGAAGAGGTAAAACACTTTTGCTGAGCAGTCCGGCCCTTTTCCATGAAAACCTGGCGCCCTCAACTTTGACTGCACCGCTATAACCTTTAAATAGAAAGAAAAAACCAAAGACAGAGCCGATAATAGTCAGGGGTAAATTATGCATAAAATATAATCCCAGGCTTATTCCTGACAGCTCGGAAGCAATTATCAGGCCCGGGA
Organism: Syntrophomonadaceae bacterium; assembly: GCA_007129055.1. Classification (GTDB taxonomy): domain Bacteria; phylum Bacillota; class Dethiobacteria; order DTU022; family DTU022; genus SLQM01. Next base: position 1,242 of record SKWE01000143.1, on the reverse strand, counting down.
AAAGTGGAAACATAAAGTAGAGAACATGCCTGAACCAGTTATTGATTACAGCCTGGCGAAGTGGAGAGACCTGCAAGCGCTTTCCTGCTTCCTCGCACAAAGGAGCGGATAGAATTGCCCCGCCGGGGACTGTAAGCATCCCGATCAACATGGGCATTGCTGCTGCTATAATCCTAATGTCGGATACAAGTGCGTTCAGGTTTTCAATAATTTGATCAAGGGCTCCTGTTGCTTTCAAAACATGCCCCAGGATACCAAGGAGCAGGATGCTGATAGTAAGCATAATCGTAATGCTGTTCCATAACCCCCGGTAAAGCACCTCTGCAAAACCAAAAGGTGAAAGCCCTGATAGCAGGCCAAGGGCAATGGCTCCCAACAACATGGTAATTCCGGTATTTATTTTCCTGTAGGTGCAAACAATTATAACCGCTATTGAACCGCTAAGGGCTATATGCCAGGGCATTTATAAACTCCTTGCTTCATTAATTAAGTTACATGCTGTTTTAATAATAACAATCATAGCTTAGCGCAGCATACTATGCAACGATTCCCTCTTGAATTTTGGACATTTTTTCTATATATTCTTAGTAGCTGCAAAGCGAAGTTGGTTAGGAGTATCCAAATGCCGAAAAAAGCCGTTGTAGTAGATGATACTATGTTTATGCGCATGACCCTGAAAAGCATCCTGGAAAATCTGGGCTATGAGGTCATAGGTGAAGGGGCCGATGGTTTTGATGCGGTGCGCTTGTATAAGCAGCTTGAGCCGGATTTAATCACAATGGATATAACAATGCCCAACAAAGATGGTATTGCAGCGGTGAAAGAAATTCTGGCTATTAATACCGAGGCAAAAGTAATTATGGTTAGCGCCATGGGCCAGAAAACGCGGGTGATAGATGCTATTACTGCAGGTGCAAAAGATTTTGTTGTCAAACCTTTTAAACAGGAAAGAATTGCTGAAGCGCTTGGAAGAATTGAGATTGCCGAAAAAGAGCAGTCGAAAAATAAAGGAAAAAGCAAGAAAACACGAAAAAAGAAATGAGCTGATTATGATGGTTTTTAACAAGAGGCTAATGCTTTCTTTCATCATTCTTGTTTTTCTCCTGCAATTATCTTCTTCTGCAAGCTCTTCCGAAGAGGTTCTTTATCGCCATGGTTCAAGCACCCCTGTATATTACCGCAACAGCACTACACCGGTTACAATATCAAGTAGTTACAACTTCAGAACCCAGGAATTCAGGG
>SKWE01000091.1 GCA_007129055.1 Syntrophomonadaceae bacterium | reverse complement strand
CCCCGAACAAAGTCGGTATGGTAAGGATCAATCGTTTTATGAAGTACTTATATAAAGTCATCGCGGTCCACCTTTTAAAAATCTGAATGTGCGAAAAAGGTGAAATATTTTTTTCACTATACCATATAGGTGAAATATTTTCAACATTTATTTTTGTGAAAAATAGCACCTCAAAACAGAGGTGCTTCTTCAAATCGTCTTTATATCGCTATTTTAGTTTGTCAAGAACTCAAAGCTTTTTAAGCATCAGGTAATCGGTGTCCTGTTCTTTAACCACTTTAAATCCCAACCTCTTGTAGAGGTCAACTGCCCGGTTTTGCTTGTCAACACTCAGTGATAAATATTCATATCCCTTAAGCTTAAGTTCAGCCAACAGCGAGTTCATCAGGGCTGTACCAAGACCTCTGTTCCTGTAATTTTCATAAACCGCCAGGCATAACTCGGGAGTATCACTGTTAATGAATCCGTAACCACCGGCGGCAGCGCTTTCAAACAGCCGGGCCCAGGCAGCGCCCACAGCCCGCCCACCTGTTTCAGCTATAAAGCCGGTATCGGTCTTTTTCATCCACCCGCTCAGGTATTTATAAATATCGGGGTTGTCTATGATTGAAGGATGCGGTTTTTCCTCACCTTCCGGAATAAATATTGCCTCATAGAGCATTTCCCGCAGGAAAGATATATCTTCCGGCCCGGTTTTACGAACACTAATTGTCATTTCGACTGGAACACCCCCGACTTTATATTTATTCATAACCTTGCCCCCTGAAGGATTTTCTGTAGTAATAATACTATTTAGACAGAACCTTGTCTGCCGTCCCCCTGACACGCCTGACATTGTTCTTTTGACTATTCCCTGTAAATTGCTATAATCAAGCTTAGATGAGGCATATTTCTTTAGCTATCCAATTATATCTCGTGAACAGGAGAATAAAGTATGAAGCTAAATCAGAACAAGGGTGCAATGTTAGTCGGTCTGTTATTAGTTTTAGCGTTATTGGTTACCGGTTGCTCCGGCAGCGATGGTTCCGTTCCAAGCGATGAAGAACAGGTTGCGGAGAATTCCCTGAACTCTGCCAATTTTAATGGGGTCTGGGAAGGAACAGCGCTGATCGACTCTGTAAAAAACGGTGAAGAATACAATGATCTTGAGGGAGCTGTCTTTTTCTGCGAAGTGGTGCTCGAATTAGACGCGGAGGGTAATGGTTTCGCCGACCTTTACTTAGATGGCGAACTGGCCGGGCCTTCGCTTACCGCAAAAGTTGTCCAGGATCGGCCGCATTTGGTGGGAGAAGTGTTCGAAAGCCCCTTTGAGTTCTATGGAACTTTCAGTGATGAATCAGAAGCATGGACACTAATCGGCGGTGGGGACATCCAGGATGGGGACGCGACTTTTCACATGGTCTTAAATCTTTCGGCTGCCACCGCAGTTCAGGATTCAGCTGACCCTGAAGCGCCAGCTGCCGAAGCGCCTGCAATATCAGTGGATGCTCCACTGGATGAATTCTTAGTCGGTTCGTGGATGCGCGACGAACTTTTTGGCGAATACAAGGTTAAAACCTTCAATCGCGACGGCAGCACTGTTTTCTCTATGGATAAGCCTGGTCCAGGTGATGATATCAATAATTGGCCAGACGGAAGTTGGACTATTGTTCAGTCAGCGACCGGAGTATGGATAGTTGTGGGAGATATACTGGTAGCGGACGTAGATCCCGAGCATTTGAGCCTTGAGACAGAGGTTAAAATAATCGATAACAACACAATTGAAATAGTGGAATTGGTTACAAGGACTATTTATTACCGCGTGCCCTAAAAAGGTTTTTAAACTGCTTAATTAACATAGAGGACAGGTTGATGTTGCAACCTGTCCTCTTTCTGGCCTTATGTTTACCTGTTTGAAGCATAATAGTTTTACATAAAGCTACCTGACGATTAGAACGTTGGTGCATCCTATGTGTGCAACCTTGTTGCTGACGCTTCCAAGAAAAAGTTCTTTTACTCCCTGAAGCCCCCTGCTGCCAATTGCAATCAGGTTGTAATCTTCTTTGGAAGCAATATCGCAGATTACGTCCGCCGGTGATCTATCTCCATCAACGACCTCTGTCTTAACTGTTAGCCCTTTATCTCTAAAGGGTTTAGCTGCTTCATCGACTATTCTGTTGGCCTCAACCAGCAGCTGTTTGTCAACAGCATTTTTGATTTCAACCGTATAAGGGGTTCTTGCCGTATAGCTATAGTCATTCCGCTCGATTACATGTAAAATTGTTACTTCCGCCTTGATTGCCTCAGCAATCGTTAAAACTTCCTCAACAAGCTTTTTCATGATCTTGGAACCGTCAGTTGCCAGTAAAATGCGATACATGTCCTCCTGCCCTTCCTATTAGTATTTATGGTCGCTAATATTCATTCAACAAGATTTAATTAATTCCTGCAGAACAATTGCAGCTACAGGCAGCTTAAAACTATTTAAGAACAAGAAGTTATGGTTTTACTGATTATTTCCCTTGGGAGAGCTATTATGATTTAATTTCTTTTAAAAACACTTCAACCACTTCCGGATCAAAATGGCTGCCGCTGTCCTTTTTAATCAAAGTCAGGGCGTCTTCTTCCGACCAAGCCTTGCGGTAGGGTCTATCACTGGTTAAGGCATCGTAAACATCGACTACGGCAAAAATGCGGGCCGGTAGGGGGATTTCTTCCTCTTTAAGGCCCCGGGGATAGCCGCTGCCATCCCATTTTTCATGATGGCAGTAGGGGATTTCGAGTGCAGGGCGCAGGTAATCGACATTTGCGAGTATTTCATAGGCGTAGACAGGGTGCCTGCGCATAATAACCCATTCACCTTCTGTTAAGGGGCCGGGTTTAAGAAGAATTGAATCCGGGATGCCCATTTTGCCGATATCGTGCAGCAAGATCCCACGCCTGATATGCGGCAGCTCTTCTTTTTTTATATTCATCCGCTTTGCAATCCGCAGGGTCAGTCTGGTCACCCGCTGGCTGTGTTCTTCCGTTTTTTCGTCCTTTAAATCAAGGGCGTAGGCCCACCCTTCAATGGTCGCATCATAGGCCTGGATAAGCTCCAGGTTGGCGGTTTCCATGTTTTGAAAAAGATCTGCGTTGTCAATGGCAATCGCCGTTTGCCAGGCCAATGTTTTTAGGAAGTTAAGCCATTCCTGATCCAGTTCCTGCTCTTCCCGTCGATAAACTTCCAGCACGCCCTGGACGTAACCTTTGGTGATCAGTGGAACAGCGTAGTAAGTTACAAAGCTTTCTTCTTCTAACAGCGGCCCCTGGGCCGGATCCTTTTTGACTTTTTTTAGGTTGGGGATTTCGATCAACTTTTTCTCCTTAACTGCGCGCCCGGCGTAACCTTTGCCCCGGCGCAGTTCTAGTTGGGGAACCTTTTCAAATAAAAAACCGCGGACGGCCGAGTATTCAATAATGCCTGTTTTATGGTCGAAACGAAGGATTGCTGCCGCATCTAAGTTTAACAGGGATGTGACTTCGTTTAAAATTACGTCAAAAATACGGTTTAAATCTAAACTACCGGTAATGGCTTTATCAATAGTATGCAGCCCCTGCAACTGTTTTAAGCGGTTCTGGGCACTGTCAAACAGGGATTGGCGGCGCAGGGCGTTACCGGCGATTTCTCCGATAGCCGATAGCAGCTCAATATCGTCTGCTGTAAAATGGCGATTTTCCTCGTTCCGCCGTCTTGACACTTCCAGCACCCCGCCTATTTCGGTTTCCGTTTTTAGTGGAACCAGCAACATCGGACCAGCTTTTTCAGCTTGATCAAGAAAGTGCAGCTCTTTTTCTTCTGTACTGTAGTCGTCGGTAAAATATGGCTCTCCAGTTTGCAGCACTATGCTGAACAGGCCTTCGGTCACCGGAAATCTGTAACCAACCTGCTCTGCCCATAGTCCCTGGGCCTTAACAATGGTAAAAAATTTCCGGTCCCGGGAAAGAAGCGTTACTGAGCCGTCATCGGCTTCCAGAAGGCGACAGGCTTCGCTTAAGATGATGGTGATCAGATCATCAGTGGTGGGCGCTGTACGCATACTGGTAACCAGGGAATAGAGAGATTTTAAAGCTTCATTCTGGGAGATGATCTTAACTTCTGCCTGTTTACGATCGGTTATATCTTCACAAACGGCTACAGTCCTCAAAGGGTTACCGGCTTCGTCTTTTATAAAGGCGGCATTCATGCGAACCCAGATGATAGTGCCATCTTTGCGGATATAGCGCTTTTCATTGCTGTAGTGTGATGTTTCGCCGCGCATAGCTTTGGAGAATATCTCCCAATCCTGCTGCCGGTCTTCCGGGTGAGTCAGGTCGTGAAAATGTATATTTAACAGCTCGGTTTCACTGTAGCCGGTAATTTCACAGTATTTATCATTAAAGCGAATGGTCTGGTCTTTCTGCGGATCAACCTGGATAATACCCACAGCAACAAACTCAAAAATGGAGCGAAATTCCTGTTCATTTTTTCGCAGAGAGCCAGTTCTGGTCTCTAACATGCTTAGCGTCTGCCCGACAACGCCTCCGATAAGCATGAAGAATATGCTTCGGAAAATCCAGTTTATCGCTAACTGCATTTCGCCGGTTATAGTATCAACAGGCATAAGGGGGCCAAGAATAATACCCCCGACCAGGCCGGCGATGATACCGCCTTTTGCTCCAAATAACATTGCGCATAGCAGGATGGGCAGATACATGGAGTGAGAAAATACATACTTGATCCCACCTGTGCTATAAACTAATATTCCGGAACCAATTATTAAGACAGAGACAACCACCAGGCCGTATTGCTTGTTTTGACTAAGGAAATTGAAAAACCTTTCCGCAGTATTTAACAACTTCGCACTGGTATTAATAGAGATTACCTCCCCAACGATTAGAACAATCATTTAGGTTGAATTCGTAAGCATTAATGTACAATTCGCAAAAAACAATATGGCCATCACAGCAAGTCATCGAAGATTTCTCAAACAGTTAGCAGCGGTTATTGCCCGAAAGAACAGCCGGTTTTTGTGCAGATAGTTTAAAATATTCTCAATTGTTATCTCAGTGCTATAATATCATTAAGCTTTACATTAAACAAGAGTGCTGTGATAGGATTTGTCGGGTTCAAAATGGGTTGGGTTAAGTGTTTGCATTGCGGTGGCTTAGTTGGCGAATGATATTAAAAAGTGGGATGATTGGAAGTTTAAAACTGCGGTATTATATAATAAGTAATAAGCAAGCAGGAGGTGAAGCAGGCGTGAAATCCTTCAGGAAAGAACTGTGGTTTCAGACCAGTGAAAGAAGAGAGTTTATCAATATTACTCCCCAGGTTCAGCGGGCCCTTCAGGAGAGTGGTATCCAGGAAGGGTTGCTGTTGTGCAACGCTATGCACATTACCGCCAGCGTCTTCATCAATGATGATGAAGCGGGCCTGCATCATGATCTGGAAGTTTGGCTGGAGAAACTGGCGCCGGAGAAGCCCCATTCGCAGTATCGACACAACGGGTATGAGAATAATGCCGATG
>SKWE01000009.1 GCA_007129055.1 Syntrophomonadaceae bacterium | reverse complement strand
TTCTCCTGCAACAGCCTGACATCTTCGTCGGTCATGCCGCCTGTCATTTCTTTGCGGTAGCGGGCAATAAAGGGTACTGTATTTCCTTCGTCCAAGAGTGCTGCAGTGCCGGCAACTTTTGTTTCCGGCAGGCTGAGTTCTTTGCTAATGCGTTTAAATATTTGCTGCTGCATTGTTTTTTATCTCCCTGTTTTAATTTCTGCCTGATATTTAAAGCCCGGCTCGCGGATCGTTCAAGCTGAAATTGCAACGGTTCAGCTTCGGTCCTGCGCCTGGGTTCCCCTTGCGATGAGCTCATCCTAAGCTCCCGCTCGGTGGCCGACTTCCTGTCGTCCAACCCGCTCCAGGCCTTGCCTTACCGGCAATTTATAGCATTCACTTTAAGCTCGCCTTAGCTTTAAAATAAGGCTTTCTCATTACACGACACAAATGGTTGAATAACTGTCTCTGTAGTAAAATATAATTCCATAGATAGGAGTATCATACCAGATTTAGAGCAGTTTTGCTTTATAGGCAATTACCATTGTGGAGTTGCAGTGCAATGGCCGGTGAAGCAAAGGCTGGAGCAGGCCGGCCTCCACGGACGGAGGCCGCCGAGAGCCAAGTTACGGATGACGCGTCTCGAGGGCAGCCCAAGCAAAAGCTTGTAGCTGAACCGCTGCCATTACCTGTAACGAAACCGGTAATTTGCTATAAAGCAACACTGCTCCATGCTACCTTGTTTCTGTCACGGTGATTAGCTTTTAGGTTTCTGCAGCGGGATGCCTGCTTTACAAAGGGGGCAGGCTTCCGGGTCGTAAGAATCTATATTCATGCTGAGCAGGTAATGTGCGGGCAGGCCAAAATCAACTTTGCCCCCTGACCTGTCTATCAACACCGCTACCCCGACAGCTTCTACTTCAAGTGTTCTCAGCAGATCAAGAACTTTCTGCACCGATCCTCCCGTTGTAACAGCATCCTCAACCACCAGAACCCTCTCCTTTTTTGCCAGCTTAAAGCCGCGCCGGAGAACCATTTTTCCTTCCGCCGGTTCGGCATACAGTGCCCTGGTTTGTAGTGCCCGGGCTGTTTCGTAAGCCAGGATAACGCCACCCATGGCCGGGCCGATTACGGCGGAGATATTGTCTTCTTCAAAAGGTTTGGCCATCAACCTGCAGATTTCTGCCGTGTATTCAGGATACTGCAAAAGCTGTGAGCATTGCAGAAACCGGCCGCTGTGTTTCCCGGAGGTGAGCAGAAAATGACCCTCCATCAAGACTCCCGTTTCTTTCAATAAAGAAAGGAGTTTATCATTATTCATTTATAAATCGCCCCCCATTTCTGATAGAATGCAGCCGGCAGTCTGCAGTGGATCTGCAGCCGCGGTGATGGGACGTCCAACTACAAGGTAATCCCCACCCTGGCTGGTTACTGTTGACGGCAGTGCCGTGCGAACCTGGTCGTCCTGCCCGCTGCCCGCAGGACGAATACCGGGAGTTACGGTAATAAAACGGGGAAACAGCGCATTTTTTATATCCCTTATTTCATGTGCAGAACAGACTACACCATCCAGGCCGCAGTTAGCAGCCAGGCGGGAAAGCCTTAAAACCTGCGATCCCGTAGTATCGCTGCACCCGGTTTCGGTTAAATCTTTGTTGTCCAGGCTGGTCAGGACGGTAACAGCCATGACAAGCGGGGCGGGGCTAAATTCACTGGCTGCTGCAGCTGCTGCCCTCATCATTTCCCTTCCCCCGGAAGCATGAACATTCAACATCCAGATGCCAAGCCCCGCTGCTTCACGCACTGCTGCAGCTACCGTGTTCGGTATATCATGAAACTTAAGGTCAAGAAAGATTTTATGATTAGCCGCAAGCTCCTTAACCAGGCTCCGCCCTCCTGCCATAAATAGCTGCAGCCCTACCTTAAAACCCACCCCGAGTGGTGCTAAAGACTCTACGATTTTTAAAGCCTGCCCGGGTTCGGAATGGTCAAGGGCTACCAGTAAACGGCGGGGATCACTGCTCATCATTTATACCCCCCCTGTGGGCCAGGGCTGTTAAATCTTCGACCCTGTAAATATTTTTCCTTACCATGTATTCAACCAAACCCTCTTTCAACCCCGATACGATTTCCGGGTTGTAGAATATTCCCGTACCCACTGCTACAGCGCTTGCCCCGGCCAGTAGAAATTGAACTACATCAGAGGCGCTGGTAATACCGCCCATCCCCAAAAGCGGAATTTTAACTGCCCCCGCAGCCTGCCAGACCATCTTCAGGGCTACCGGCAAAATAGCCGGGCCGGACAGACCGCCAAAGGTGTTGCCAAGAAATGGCCTGCCGCTTTCGATGTCGATTGTCATTCCCGACAGGGTATTAATAAGGGACAGCGCGTCTGCCCCAGCATCTTCTGCCGCCAGCGCAATAACGGTTATGTCCGTGACATTTGGAGAAAGCTTGACCAGGAGAGGTATAGAAGTTTGCTGCCGTACGGCGCTAACTACTTTATGAGTAGCTTCTGGATCGGTGCCGAAAGCCATCCCTCCGGCTTTCAGGTTGGGGCAGGATATATTTACTTCCAGCCCGTTTATTCCATCGATTCCGTCCAACCCGGAAGCGACAGCAGCATACTCTTCAATAGTCCGCCCCACGATATTTACAATTATTTTTGTTCCGCAATCACGCAAAGGCGGCAGATCATCGCTGAGAAAACTTTTTAGTCCGGGGTTTTGCAGACCGATTGAATTCAGCAGTCCCGATGCAGTTTCAGCCAGGCGCGGCGCAGGGTTGCCAGCCCAGGGTTCACTGGAAACCCCTTTTACAATAATTGCTCCCAGCTGCGAAAAATCATTAAGCTCCCTGTACTGGTGACCGTAACCGAAAGGCCCCGATGCCGCCAGGATGGGTGATTCCAGGGCTATTCCCCCAAGGTTAACTTTTAAATCAGGCTTTTCCATTGAAAACCACCTCTCCTGCCGCAAATACAGGGCCATCCGAACAGACCCGCTTATAGCCCTGTACTGTTTCTGTTACACAGCCCAGGCAGGCGCCAATACCGCAGGCCATTCTCTCTTCCAGGGATAGAAAACATTCGATACCGGCTTTTGCCGCCATGGAAGCGGCTTTTGAAAGCATTTTTCGCGGGCCGCAGCTGTAAAGGGCAGAGGCCTGTTCAAGGTGCATGGCAAGAAGGTCCAGGGCAGTGCCTTCATAGCCAATACTGCCGTCTTCTGAAGCCAGGTGCAGGATTAAACCGGGCCTGGTTAGCTCTTCCGGCTGAAAAGCAAGGTTATCGGCTTTTTGCACGGCGTAAAGCACGGTCACCGGAGTTTTCGCGCGTCTAGCCAGGAAAGCGAGGGGGGCAACCCCCAACCCTCCTGCCAGGAGTAGGGCTCCTGGCGGAGGTTCAGGAAAACAACTGCCTAAGGGTCCAAGCAGCTTGATACCGGATCCTTCATCAAATCCGGCAACCAGTTCAGTACCGCGGCCCCTGATCTCGAACAATAGTGATATTAACCCTTTTTCACGGTCCGTTGCATAAATGCTGAAAGGCCTGGGCAGCATTGGGCCATATTCACTCGGCAGGTATAACATGACAAACTGCCCCGGCAGGCCTTTTACAGATGCTGCCGGCGCTTTTAGGGTAAGTTTGCAATAGCGATCACTAGTAATCTCTTTCGTTTCCACTATTGCTGTTGAGTAGCTATTAACCAACGTGTTCCCTTTCTTCAACAACCACACCTTCCTTCATTACAACCCTACCGTTAACCAGGGTATATACCGGAGCGCCTTTCAACTGCAAACCGGCAAAGGGTGTATTGCGGGATTTTGAATACCATTTTTCCGGGTTTACAGTACAACTTTTCTCCGGGTCTATAATCGTTATATCTGCCGGATTGCCCGCTTCCAGTGTCCCGCCTTCAACTCCCAGGATCCGGGCCGGGGCAGTACTCATCTTCTCTGCCAGCAGGGATAGGCTGAGCCCCTTTACCCTGCCTGAAGAAAGCTGGTCTAGCATCAGGGGCAAGCTTGTCTGGAGCCCTGAAATTCCGAATGGAGCAAAATCATATTCCACATCCTTATCATCGGGATGATGCGGGGCATGGTCTGACGCGATGGCATCAATCGTCCCGTCCAATAAGCCTTCCCATAGCGCCTGGCGGTCCTCTTCTGAACGAAGCGGCGGGTTGACTTTTGTATGGGTATGGTAACCCGTATTCTTAACAGCCCTGTCTGTCAGCAGCAGGTGATGGGGTGTTACTTCTGCTGTTACCTGCAGCCCTTCAGCTTTTGCCCGGCGCAGCATTTCAACTGAACCGGCAGTAGAAACATGGGCTATATGCAGGCGGCCACCGCTCATTTTAAGCAGCAACAAATCCCTGGCCAGCATGGTCTCTTCTGCCGCTGCCGGAATACCTCTCAGGCCGAGGATTGAAGAAACCGATCCTTCGTGCATCATGCCTCCTGCGGAGAGAAAAGGATCTTCTTCATGGGCAATAATCAGCGCATCTATTCCCACAGAGTACTGCAGAGCATTGCGCATCAGCGTACCATTGGCTACAGGTTTTCCATCATCGGAAAATGCCACAGCGCCAAACTTTTTCATCCTGCCGATTTCTGCCATCTCTTTACCTTCCAGCTGTTTCGAGAGGGCCCCGATAGGATAAACCTTAACAGCAGCGCCTTCTGCCCTTCCTTTTACGTACCTGATTATGGATGGATCATCAGCAACCGGTTCGGTATTGCCCATTGCCGCAAGGGCAGTGTAGCCACCTGCTGCCGCCGCCCTGGCGCCCGAAAAAATATCTTCCTTGTATTCCTGGCCCGGATCGCGCAGGTGGACATGCATGTCAATCAACCCGGGGAATACCACCAGGCCTGACGCTTCTATCACTTCTGCTTCGGAAGGCGGTTTAATATCTTTCTGAACTTTTTTTATGTGGCCATCTGCTATCAGCAGATCGGCCTGCGCATCTCGGTTTCTGGAAGGATCTATTACTCTTCCTCCCTTTATAAGTAGGGTTTTCATTCCTCTTTTGTCCCTCCCAGCAAAAGATAGAGAAGCGCCATTCGCACAGCTACACCTGAAGTAACCTGCTCAAGGATAACTGAACGTGGACCATCTGCTATCTCTGAACTTATTTCAATACCCCGGTTCATCGGGCCGGGGTGCATGATTAAAACATCTTCTTTTGCCCTGGCTATTCTACCAGTAGTCAGGCCGTATAGCTCGCTGTATTCGCGCAGGCTGGGGAAAAGCCCACCCTCCTGGCGCTCTTTTTGCAGGCGGAGAGCCATAACCACATCGGCGCCCTCTACTGCTTCTTCAAGGAAAGGAACATATTCAACCCCGAATACATCAAGATCATATGGCATTAGCGTTCGGGGGCCTGAAACCACAACTTTTGCGCCCATTTTTTGAAGGCCCCAGATATTGGAACGGGCAACCCGGCTGTGCCTTATGTCGCCGACTATAACCACCTTTAAATTCTCAAGGCGTCCTTTCTTATCAAGCATGGTAAACATGTCCAGCAGGCCCTGGGTTGGGTGTTCATGCAT
>SKWE01000239.1 GCA_007129055.1 Syntrophomonadaceae bacterium | reverse complement strand
ATAGACGTTATACCCGGTATGAAAAAAAACTTATTCCTGCATGCCGGGCCTCCCATTACCTGGGATAGGATGAGCGGGCCGTTAAAGGGTGCAATAATCGGTGGTCTGATTTACGAAGGTTTGGCAAAAGATACTGAGGAAGCAGAAAATTTAGCTGCTTCCGGTGATATAGAGTTTGCGCCATGTCACCATTATAATGCTGTTGGGCCAATGGCCGGTGTTACAACTCCATCGCAGATGGTATTTATAATAGAAGATAAAGAGTGGGGAGGGTTTACCTTCTCCAACATGAATGAAGGATACGGGAAGGTGCTTCGTTACGGGGCTTACGACGATGAAGTAATAAACCGCCTAAAATGGCTTGACGGCGTATATGCCCCGGTAATTAAGGAAGCTGTCCACCTTGCCAGGGGAGTCGATATAAAATCGATTATTGCCCAGGCTCTGCACATGGGTGATGACGGTCATAACCGGAACCGTGCCACCACTTCCCTTTTTATCAGGACAATTGCTCCGTTCATAGTTGAAACAGAGTGGGGCAAAAAGACAGATTATGATGCTCCAAGATTGGATCTGTCAAATGTTTCCGAGTATTTTAAAGAAAATAAAGCGACTGCTGCAGCAGAGGTCCTGGCCTTCATGCACAGCAATGATTTAACATCACTTAATGCGATTATGGCTGCCTGTAAGAGTATGGCTTTGGCAGCGCATGGAATTGAACATTCAACAATAGTCACAACTATGGCCCGCAATGGAACCGATTTTGGTATACGTGTCAGTAGTACTGGTGATAAATGGTTTACTGCGCCTGCAAATGTCCCTGACGGGCTTTATTTTTCAGGGTTTACAGCATCAGATGCCAACCGCGACATTGGTGACAGTGTAATTACAGAAACTGTTGGCATCGGAGGGTTTGCCATGGCGGCAGCTCCCGCAATAGTTAATTTTATTGGCGGATCTCCGGCGGATGCATTTGATGCAACTAATGAAATGTTTGAAATAACTGTGGCAGAAAACAACAACTTCAACATCCCGGCGATGGACTTCAAGGGGACTCCCACAGGAATTGATGTGCGTAAGGTTGTAGAAAAAAATATTGTGCCCAGGATTAATACAGGCATCGCGCATAAGGATCCGGGAGTAGGCCAGGTTGGTGCAGGTATTGTAAAGCCACCATTTGAGATGTTTGTTGATGCTATAAAGGAACTGGCCCGTTAAATGGCCAGTTCCCGATAATTATTTAATACGGAGGTGAACCGGGAACATGATTAGCTATAGCTATTTGAAATGTAAAGATTTGGCACAGGCCTACGATCTGTTAGATAAAGAAGAACAAGTTTACCCCCTGGCAGGCGGCACAGATTTGCTGGTGGGTATGCGCGGAGGTAAATTTACTGCAAAACTGGTTGTCGATATAAAAGAATTAGCCGAATTGAAAATTCTTGAGGAAAACGATCAGGGTATTGTTATCGGTGCAGCGGTAACTCTTAATGAAATAGCGACTTTTAAACCGATCCTTGATCACGCATTAGTTCTGGCAGAAGGGGCTCATAGTGTAGGAAGTTACCCGATTAGAAACAGGGCTACACTTGCCGGTAACATCTGCAATGCCTCTCCTGCAGCCGATACAGCAGCTCCTTTATTCACCCTGAATGCCATTGTAAAGATAACTGGTTCGAAGGGAAAAAGAACTGTACCAATAAACGAATTTTTCATCGGCCCGGGTAAAAATGCACTTCATAAAGGTGAACTGGTAGAATCTGTTTTAATTCCAAGACCATACCCTAAGGGAGCCGGTACCTATATGAAAGCTTCAAGAACCGGGTCCGTAGATTTAGCTACTGTTGGTGTGGCAATACAGCGCTGGGATGATCAAGTGCAGGTTGCTGTAGGGGCAGTTGCTGCAACCCCGGTAAGAGCTATTTCCGTTGAAAAGGCTATTAACGAGAATGGCGAAAAAGACTTTGCCAAGGCTGCCTCTCTAGCCCGAAATGACATTTCACCAATTACTGATCTCAGGGGTTCCAGGGAATACAGGTATCACATGGCTGAAGTTTTGATCAGGCGGGGAATCGAAAAGGTAATGGAGGTGTGATGATGTCTGAAAAAATTGCTATTAATTTTACAGTTAATGGAGACAATGAGTCACGGGATGTAGAAGTCGGGCAAACACTTATGAAGTTTATCAGGGATGATTTACACCTGACCGGTACCAAGAGTGGTTGTGAAATCGGCGAATGCGGAGCTTGCACAGTAATTCTCGATGGCAAACCGGTGAACTCATGCCTCGTTCTTGCCGTCGAACTTGACGGAAAAGAATTAGTAACTATAGAAGGTTTAACAAAAAACGGTGAATTAGATCGAATTCAAAAAGCTTTTATAGATCATGCGGCGTTCCAGTGCGGTTATTGCACTCCCGGTATGATAATGTCGGCCAGGGCCTTGCTTGAACGTACGCCTGAGCCTACCGATGAAGATATTAACGAAGCCCTAAGTGGTAATTTATGCCGCTGTGGCGCTTACCAGGAAATAAGGGAAGCAGTTAAATCTGCTTCGAAAAAATAGAGGGAAAGGAGGAGCTAAGATGGCTGAATTAAAAACTGTTGGAACCTCGGTACAAAGAAAAGATGCTATAGAAAAGGTTACCGGTTCGGCACAGTTTATCGAGGATCGTTACATGGGACCGATGCTTTACGCTAAAATGAAAAAAAGCACGGTTGCGCATGGAATAATCAAGAAAATTGATCTGAAAAAGGCACAAGCGCACCCAGGTGTTAAGGCTATTTTAACCGGTAAAGACTACCCAAATAAAATAGGTCTGTACCTGATTGACAGGGATTTTCTGGCAGTAGAAAAAGTTCGATATTGGGGTGAACCTGTAGCAGTAGTTGCGGCTGTCACTGAAAAAGCAGCAGCTGAAGCAGTTGAGTTAATTGAAGTTGAATATGAAGAGCTTCCGGGTGTATTCGACCCACGCGAGTCAATGAAACCAAATGCTCCTGTCATCCACGAAGATCTTGGCAACTATGAAATAGTCCCCATATTTTATCCGAAACCGGGCACTAACATTGCCAATCACTTCAAACTGCGTAAAGGCGATATTGACAAAGGATTTGCTGAAGCGGATCTTGTCATAGAAAAAGAGTACTATGTTCCTCAAATGCAACATGTGCCGATAGAAACTCACAAGGCAGCAGTTCAATGGGGGCATGATGGAAAGCTAACCGTGTGGAGCACGGCCCAATCCCCAAATGTTGTTCGTCAGCTTCTGGCAAAATCTTTTGATATCCCCATGCATAAAATAAGGGTTATATCAAGCTATATAGGTGGCGGTTTCGGCTGCAAGGCCGGTGCGTCCGTAGAGGGCCTTGTCATCCCCCTGGCTAAAATGTTTCCCGGATATATTGTACGCATAATATTTAACCGTGAAGAAGATATGCAGGGTACTTTTACCCGGCAGGCGCTGTTTTCAAAGCTAAAAACTGGCGTTAGAAAAGACGGGCGCATTACAGCCCTGCAGTATGAAATGATTTGGGATGGGGGTGCCTACACGGAGTACGGTGTTAATATAGTCCGGGCAGCTGGATATAGTTCTACCGGAGCTTATGATATTCCCAATGTAAAAACTGATTCTTACTGTGTCTACACGAATAATTCGATCGGCGGACCTGTCCGCGGTTTTGGAATGTGCGAAATGCAGTGGGGAATTGAAAGGCAGATCGAGGAGATTGCAAAGCAGCTTGATATGGATCCACTTGAAGTGCGCATGATTAACGGTATGAAAAAGGGATCAACTACGGCCGCCGGCCAGGTTGTCCAAGATGTGGATTACCATAAATGTTTAAAAACTGTTGCCGATCAAATCGGCTGGGGTAAAAAAGAAGGCAAATACCGTGGCAAGGGTATTGCCGGGCTTGTTAAATGTCCTGCACAACCCAGCAATGCGGCATCTTCTGCCATAATTCGCATTAATGAGGATGGCACAGCGCATGTAATGATAGGCGCAACAGAAATGGGACAGGGCATGTTGACAGCAATCAGTCAGATTGCATCTGAAGCTTTAAATATTCCTGTTGATAAAATTGATATCAAGGTTCCTGATACTGATTTCACCCCATATGAGTGGCAGAGCGTTGGCAGCAGGATTACTTATACCTGCGGCACATCTGTAAAGAGGGCTGCAGAAGATGCTCTTGGCCAGATTTACCTAATTGCATCCGACCTGCTTGAAACACCGCAGGAAGATCTGACTTTTGATGGTAAAAAGGTTTACTCAACAAAAGATCCCGGGATAAAAGCGACGATTCGGGAAATTGCCGACAGCTGTAAAAAGTGCACAGGTGAAGGTATTGCCGGCCCTATTATAGGCAGGGGTTCATTTGTGCCAACTAACATGACAAACCTTGATCCTGAAACAGGACAGGGAAACCCTGGACTATTCTATTGCTTTGGAGCCACGGGCGTTGAAGTGGAAGTTGACCCTGAAACAGGGGTAATAAAAATCCTTCAACTGGCTGCAGCAATTGACGCCGGCCAGGCTGTAAACCCACAGCTATGTATATCACAGCTGCATGGAGGCACCATTATGGGCCTTTCAACGGCGCTTTATGAAGAGGTGAAATTTGATAAGGGGATCATGCTTAATCGGAACTTTACAGATTACAAGATTTCCTCAATTGATAATACACCGCATATTGACAGTTTTATTATAGAAACGCCCGAAACGAATGGGCCTTATGGTGCGCGAGGCATCGGGGAACAACCGATGATTGCTGTTGCCCCTGCTGTTGCAAACGCTGTATGCGATGCTTTAGGTATCGAATTTAATACTTTCCCACTCACTCCGGAAAGGGTTTGGAAAGCAATTAAAGACAGTAAGTAAAAATCTACACAGATTAAAGAAAAGGGGGAGGGATAACCTTCCCCTTTCAAATTAAGAGGGTTAAACACGATGATTCCACGACAGGTATTTATACGCGGAGCGGGAGACCTGGCGACAGGAGTGGCGCACAGGTTATTTATGGCTGGTTTCGATCTAGTGATGCTTGAACTACCTGAACCGCTGGTCGTCAGGCGGCTTGTTTCTTTTGCTTCGGCAGTTTATGAGAAAAAAATAATGGTTGAAAATGTGGAGGCAATACTGTGTCCTGATCACATAAAAGTTGCGGTTGCCAATAAAAACAAAAAAGTGGCTGTCTTAGTTGATCCCGAAGCTTTCAGTATTAAGAAATCCAGGCCGAAAATATTAGTGGATGCCAGAATGAAAAAGACTGCTGACCTGGCAAGTATAGATGATGCTGAACTGGTTATAGGGTTGGGGCCGGGTTTTTACGCCGGCAGAGATGTTCACGCAGTAGTGGAAACGATGCGTGGACCTGATCTGGGAACAGTTATTTACAACGGTGAAGCAGCAAAAAATACCGGAGTTCCGGGAAAAGTTGAAGGATTCGGTATTGAACGACTTTTAAAGGCACCGGAAAGCGGCATTTTTAAACCTACCATGGAGATAGGTGATATTGTTAAAAAGGGTGAAACTTTGGCCTATATTAATGAGAGACCTGTTCAAAGTGAGATAAGTGGTATGATTCGGGGACTCCTTTATCCCGGTTTAGAAATCGAAGAAGGTATGAAAATTGGCGACATAGATCCCAGGGGAAAAGAAGTAAATATAGATAAAATTTCTGATAAAGCAAGGGCAGTTGGAGGCGCTGTTCTCGAAGCTATACTTCACCGCTATCACTTTGATAATATTAGTAAATTGTGATATAGTTTTATTGTAGCATTTAATATTATCCAGGGGAGACAGTAATGATGGAGAAAGGAAATAATGCCTTAAAAATAGAATCACTTGATTATTGCATATGCTTCGATTGCAACAGGATAAAAGACATCCAGGAAGTGGTCTCTACTAAATCTGGCTTAAAATGTCTTGAATGCGGTGGGTACAACCTTGGTGAAGCAGGTTGGACTATATGTCCGCATCAAAAAATGTCTGCTGTAAAGTGCCCGCGGGCAGGGAAAGGAATTGTTGACCTGGGATCGGGGCTTGAGTGTATTGATCGCTGTTACTTCCGGGCTTGATACTTGATATGAAACAGCTTTCTCTTCTCCAGGCATTAAATATTGACAATAACACCGTAGCCTCTTTTTACGGGGCAGGTGGTAAAACTTCTTTACTACTTAAGCTTGCATCTGAAATGATCGAAAGCGGTGGTAAAGTTCTGATAACCACTACGACAAAAATGTATGCGCCTGAAGGGTTTCCACTCTTCTCACTTGAAAAAACGCAGGATATATTTTCAACACTAAATGAACATTATAAAGAGCACAGTTCTGCTGTTTTATTCAATTATAAAATGTCCGATGGCAAATTGTGCGGTATTGATCCTGATCTGGTAGAACAGCTGCAGGAAAGACTTGATATTGCTATTTTGGTTGAGGCTGACGGATCGAAGGGACGACCATTAAAGGGATATCGGAATAATGAACCCGTTATACCCTCAAGCTCGAGCCTGATTATTCCGGTAATTGGTGCTGATGCAGTAAATGCAGTTTTGGATGAAGAGCACGTTCATTGTATAGAAGAATTTATAAAATCGATCCCGGCTGCAAAATATAAGAATATTGTAACTGTAGAAATTGTTGCAGCGGCCTTTATTAAGATGGCCAAACTTGGCTTATGCCAGGCAGCGGACCCAAGGTTGGTATTTATTCTAAACAAAGCTGATCTTTTAAATGACTTTAGCCATACTGCCCTGCAACTTTTATCTTTTTTGCAGAAGGACATTCTTGTTAAGGGAATGCTGTTGTTAACCGAAGCAAGTAATGCTTACCCTGTGCAGGGATATTTCATGAATGATTTTAGCGCTGCGGACCCGGGCGTTTCCTGTGTGGTATTGGCTGCCGGTGAATCCAGACGAATGGGAAGCAACAAATTAATGTTGGACATCAATGGTGTAAGCATGCTTGAATCTACATTACAGAATATATGCGATGCCGGTATCGAAGATATAATTGTTGTAGTGCAGCCAGGCAGCAGTTGGTCAAGATTATTAAAGAAAAATAAATATAAGATAGTTGAGAACCACAATTATAAATCAGGAATGGCTGAGTCAGTTAAAGTAGGACTAAATTCGGTTGAAAAAAGTTCTCAGGGTGTTATATTTGCACTTGCTGATCAACCCTTAATACCATCTAAAACTTACAGAGAATTAATTTATTATTATTCAAAAAACTTTGATCTTATAACCTGCCCTCTATATAGAGGCCAAAGAGGCAATCCAGTTTTGTTTGACCGGAGAACCTGGCCCCTCATGCAGCAGCTATCCGGTGACAGGGGAGGAAGGGTTTTACTGGAAACATTACCAGATAGTAAAATAGGTTATTTTGAAAGTGATAACGAGGCAGTACTGTTAGATATAGACACACCTGGAGACTATGCAACATTAAATAAATAAGTTGTGGCTGAAGATTATAGAAAGGGGTTTTAGATTAAATGGATTTAAGTGTTTCGGTAATAGGCACAGTTTTTATCGACTGCAAAGGCTTTGCCTGTAACAAGTACTATCCGGATGGAAGAAATCTCGGAGATATTGAATTTGTCCATGGAGGAGTCGGTCGAAATGTAGCGGAGAATCTTTCCAAGATGGATCTACCGGTAAAACTGGTAGCCAGCATTGATAATAGCTCTATGGGACAGGAAGTTATAGATACTTTAAAAGAAAAAAAAGTTGATACAGCGGATGTCATGCGTGCCGAAAAAGATGGAATGGGGATGTGGCTGGCTATTATAAATGAACAGGGTGATCTGGCCGGCTCTATTTCAAAAATGCCTGATCTTTCTTTACTTGAAGAGCTTATAAAAACAAAGGGAGAAAGTATTATTGCAGACTCTTCACACGTCATCCTGGAACTTGATTTAAACAGCAAGCTTACACGTGATGTTCTTGATTTGTGTATAAAACTGGATAGGCCGGCATACGGCATACCAGGCAACCTGGATATAATTATGAAAAACCTTGACCTGTTACCTAATCTTGAATGTTTTATTTGTAACGATTTCGAGGCAGGACAGATAATAAATAAAGATTTGAACAATTTATCCTTGGAAGAGATTAAAACACAATTGGAAAAACATTTTTTTACTGACAAGTTAAGCTCAAGATACAGCGTTGTAACACTTGGAAGCCTGGGCTCCATCTATTACAACAGGGATAGCGGAGAAACAGGCTATCGTAAGGCGATTGAAACAAAGGTCGTAGATACAAGCGGAGCAGGAGATGCTTTCTTTTCAGGAACTGTAGCAGGCCTGATTAAAGGATTGCCACTAAAAAATGCTGTTCTGTCAGGAACTAAAGTAGCTTCATGGACGATTAGCTCCAACAAAAGTATTTGCAGCAACCTGCGCGATAAAGAAAAGGAAGATAATTGCAAGCTTTTTGCAGTGCAAGGCTAAAACATTAACGGTATATTTCAGTCAATTGTCTGCAATTCGATTGCTTAAATAAGCATTGACAAAAGAATGTTAATATTGTATGTTTTATACAGTATTTATGGAAGTTAGCCTGTACGATACGGCAAACCTGCTGAAAGGCAGTGACGCAAAGCTAAAGGGTCTAAGGTTCGTTGTGGAGCTATGATAGCCTGGCCGGCCGGGACAGGTATTATTTTTAAATATGGGTTTTATTAATTACTAATTTGACCAATGAATTATATACAATCATAACGCTGAAGGAGTTGAAGATTTAAGATGTATGGAGAAGTTATTGGTGTGGATATAGGTTATGGTTTTGTAAAAAGTTATAATGGGCACGATGAAGTAGTTTTTCCAAGCGTAGTTGGTATTGGTCGTGACATATCTTATCTTTCCCAGCTCAGTACTTATAAATCCCCTCTTGATACCCTGGCACTGGATTATAACGGAAAAAAATATTTTATAGGCAATTATGCTATTCGGCAGAGTTCAATTCCCAGCAGGTCACTGGATATCAAGAAACCGGAAGATTTAAATACTCTGCTTCTGTTTTTAACTTCTTTAGGCATATTTGCCCGGGAACCCAATCAGCAGTTTAGTGTTGTTACAGGATTGCCTACAAATTATATATTAAGTTACCAGGATCAGTTAAAAAACATTTTAGCGGGAGAGCATCATTTTAGCATTCACATCAAAGGCAAACCGGAAGAACGTCAAATTACTGTGAACGATATTAAAATTGTTCCCCAGCCCTTTGGTACGCTTTTTAACCTGGTATTGGATAATAATGGTGAAATTGCGGATCAGGAAATGACCAATAAAATAGTAGGTATTTGTGATATTGGTTTTAAAACTGCTGATTTTGTTGTTGCTGACTCGCTTGAATTTGTTGACCGTCTTAGCTCTTCATCGAACAGTGGAATGGTTAGCGCTTATGAGATAATTGCTGCAATGATTCGCAGCAGGTATAAAATAGATAAGAAAGACTTTGAGCTTGATCAAATAGTTAAAAATAAATCTATTAAGATTGCCGGCGTTAATCATGACATCAGTGATATAGTATCGGAAGCATATTTCAATCTGGCCGCTAAGATTAAAACCGAACTTGATTCCTTATGGGATTACCGCGAGCTTGATGCAATAATCCTAACTGGCGGTGGAGGGGAATCGCTTTCCGAATACCTGATTCCTAAATTCAATAACATGATGCTGGTTCAGGATGCCCAGTTCGCAAACGTTAAAGGGTTTTTCAAGCTTGCAAAGAATCTTGCCTAAGCTTAAATAGCAGGGTAATTTATAGAAATAAGCTGTGCCGATATATCTAAGTATAAAGGCGCAGCTTTTTTTATGGTTGGCTTAGTGGTGAAAATAAGATTTAGTTGCAGGATTGAGAAGTGTTTAAAACGAATATAGTTATTCGTGGAAATAAGATCTTTAATTACATTACAAGTTGAGGGAGTAATATGACTAACAAAAATAAATTTTTGGCAGCGCACAACGTTTTAAAAGAGTTCCCCTTCGAAATAACTCCGCTATATAGAGGCTACGCAAACCGCACCCTGCGTATCGACCTTGACAAGAATGAAATTAATACCGGTGTGGTAACCCAGCAGATGAAAGATTTATGGACCGGGGGAAAGGGTTTTGACCTCTGGCTTATGTTGCAGGAAATCAACAGAGATACAAAGTGGGATAGTCATAATAACCCAATTTGTTTTTCATCCGGTCCCCTGGGTGGAACAACATCTTTTCCAGGATCGGGTAAAACCCTTGTTACAACCCTATCGCCGTTAACTAACCTGGTGATTGACAGCAATGTAGGAGGTTATTTCGGACCGTTTTTAAAGTTTGCCGGGTTTGATGCATTAACTATTGTTGGCAAAGCTGAAGACGATGTGCTGATCATGATAGATGCGGCATCAGGTAAAATTAGTATAGAAACTGCACCTGAAGAAAGTGTTGATTCGCACCTGGTTGCAGAAGAACTTACAGAAGCTTATGCTGATTCAGATCTTGATAAAAAGAATATTGCGGTTGTCTCTGCCGGTAAAGGTGCTGAACATTCCAGGATGGGGATACTTAATTTCTCTTTCTGGGATTGGAGAAGGAATGCCACCCGTCTAAAGCAGGCTGGAAGAGGCGGAGTAGGAACAGTTTTCAGGGATAAAAGATTGAAGGCGATAGTTATAAAAAATAAGAATTTTACCCCGGCATGGAGCATCGAGGAAAACAAAGTGGCGCACCTGGTTACACCTAAGAAGATCTATCTTCAAAATGACAACAATGAGATTATGATTCTTAAAAATATTATCGACAGGTGGGGGAACAACCCTGATTATGTGATAGAGATGATGCAGGATATTCAGGATGAATTTAAGTATATTTCTAAAACAGCGATCGATCTAATTTGTACTCATACAGGCTCACCGAAAGCAAATATATATCATATCGCTACTTTTTATAAGTCTTTTAGCCTGGAACCAAAAGGCGAAACCCTGATCCAGGTTTGTGTAGGTACAGCCTGCCACGTTAAGGGTGCACACAATGTTTTAACTTCTTTTGAGAGGGCTCTGAATATTAAGGACGGTGGAACAACAGACGATCATAAATACAGCCTGGAAGGTGTTCGCTGCCTGGGAGCCTGTAGTATAGCCCCGGTAATAAAAATCGGCGATGAAGTTATTGGCAATGTTCAGGCCCGTGATGTTGAAAAAATTATTAAGGATTATGAAAAACATGGCAAATCAGGGCAAATATCTAGAATAGATTCGATTGGAGAAGGCCTGACAAGAATAGGCAAATCCGATCTTGCACTGATCAAGAAGAAACAGGAAGATTGTTTTGCAGGTTATAAAGCTATGCTCATGGTTTGCACAGGCACCGGCTGTGTATCTGCAAAAGGGTTTGATATTAAACAATTACTGGTGGAAAAACTCAAAGAAAAGAACCTTGAAGACGAATACCTGGTAATAGGAACCGGCTGTAACGGTTTTTGTGCTGTAGGGCCAATAGTAGTTATTCAGCCTGAAGGTATTTTTTATCAAAAAGTAACCCCTGAAGCTGTAGATGATCTAATTGAAAAACACCTGATTAAAGGTGAACTGGTTGATGAGCTTTTATATAAAGACCCTGTTTCTGAGAAGACTTATACTAAAATGAATCAGATAGAGTTTTTCACCGGGCAGCAATTAATTGCCCTGAGAAACAAGGGCTTAATCGACCCGGAAAATATAGATCAATACATCAGCCGCGACGGTTATAAGGCTTTAGCCAGGGCGTTGGAGATGGATGGAGATGAAATAATAGATATAGTTATTCAATCCGGTATTCGGGGAAGAGGTGGCGGAGGTTTTCCTGCCGGTATTAAATGGAAATCCTGTAAAAGCGCCATGGAAAAACGTGGTGAAATTTCATACGTAGTCTGTAATGCAGATGAGGGCGATCCTGGTGCATTCATGGATCGCAGCATTATTGAAACAGACCCTCATTCAGTGATAGAGGGAATGCTGATTGCTGCTAAGGCTTTAAACGCACAGCAAGGTTATATTTATATCCGCAAAGAATATCCCCTGGCGCTTGAAAGGCTTCAGAAAGCACTCAACCAGGCTCGTGAGAGAGGATTACTTGGTGATTCTATAATGGACAGTAGTTTTTCTTTTGATCTGGAAATTCACAGGGGAGCAGGAGCTTTTGTCTGCGGAGAATCATCTGCCTTAATGGCCTCTATGTCGGGTAAAGCGGGAGAGCCGAGGGCAAAATATATTCATAATGTAGAGTATGGTTACAGGGACAAACCGACCGTGTTAAATAATGTAGAAACATGGGCAAATATACCGGTAATCATTGAAAAAGGCGCAGAATGGTTTGCTAATATCGGAACCGGCGATGTTTCAGAAAACCCCTGGGGAGGTTCCAGCGGAACTAAAGTATTCTCCCTGGTGGGCGATGTTAACAATACAGGTCTTGTAGAAGTTCCCATGGGGATTACCCTGCATGACATTATTTATAAAATAGGCGGAGGTATTCCCGGAGAAAGAGATTTTAAAGCAATCCAAACAGGTGGGCCCTCCGGTGGGTGCATTCCCGCTGATATGCTGCACATGGAAGTTGACTTTGATTCATTAACCGAAGCAGGCTCAATGATGGGCTCTGGTGGGATGATTGTGATGGACGATCAAACCTGCATGGTTGATGTGGCAAGATATTTCATTAACTTCCTGATTGATGAATCCTGTGGCAAGTGCACCGCCTGTCGTGAAGGGCTTTTCGCTTTACGTGAAATCCTGACCCGCATAACAAGGGGAGAAGGACAGGATGGAGATCTCGATCATTTAATGGATCTTTCTGAAACTATAGCAGAAACCAGTCTCTGCCAGCTTGGAGGAACTGCTCCTAACCCGGTACTAAGCACTATCAAATTTTTCAGGAATGAATATGAAGCACATATCAGGGATAAAAAATGCCCTGCCGGTGTGTGCACAGAACTGATCACATACACAATTAATGACAACTGTACAGGCTGTGTAATTTGCGCCAAGAACTGCCCAACTGAAGCTGTTAGCGGTATCCCTAAGGAGCTTCACATTATTGAACAGGATAAGTGCATTAAATGCGGAATTTGCCTTGAATCCTGTAAATATAACGCTGTGGAGGTAAAATAATGGCTACTCAAACTAAAGCAGGCCCAAAGAAAATAGATATCAACATCAATGGCGAAACAACAACAGTAGTAGAAGGTACTTACCTTTTACAGGCTGTATTGGATGCTGGTTATACAGTTCCAACCCTGTGCCATCATAAAGATTTAACACCTGATGGCACTTGCAGGCTTTGCATTTGTGAAATTGAACTTAAGGGGAAGAAAAAAACTGTTACATCCTGCAATTACCCGGTTCGCGAACCGGTCAAGGTTATTACAAATAGCGAAGAAATAAAGACTCACCGGAAAAAACTGGCTGAAATGTACCTGGGACGATGGCCAAATGTGGAAGTAATCCAGAACATCGCTAAAATTTGCGGCGCAACTGATAATGAGAAATATAAAAGCGAGTTAACTGATGAAAACCCAAAAGCTTGCATACTTTGCGGGCATTGCGTGCGGGCCTGTAATTCGTTTATGCTTCAAAATATACTTGGGTATGCCGGTCGCGGGATAAAAAGGCATATGACTATGCCTTTTGGCGAGGTAGATCCTTACTGCGTTGGATGTACATCCTGTGCCTATGTTTGCCCCACAGGAGCCATACAGATAACCGATGATTTAAATAACCCAGTTGACCCAGAATTAATCAGGAACCATGGGATGAAAGTAAACGCTGAAATGGCAACTTTAGATGATCAGCAATGCAGAATGCGCCAGGTTGGGACAGCGAATATTGTTGAGGTCATGGATGCCTACGACCTGCTACCTGTCCATAACTTTAAATTTGGCAAACACCCTGATACGCATAAAATAGATTCCAAGGTTATGAAAAGCGACTATTTCACGCAGGGCGCTGCTGATGCCTGTTGGCTTGGATGTTCCATGGCCTGTGCCAAGGCGGTAGACGGGTTTGCTTTGAAAACCGGTCCTTATAAAGGCGAGAAGGTTGTAGTTGATGGTCCGGAGTATGAAACCGCAGCGGGCGGTTCGAACATGGGGTTTTTCGATTTAGATTATATTGTAGAGTATAATTTTTACTGCGATACTTACGGCATTGACACAATATCTTTTGCTACAACAATGGCCTTTGTCATGGAAGCTTTTGAGGCCGGTATTATTACAAAAGAGCATACCGGGGGCAAGGAACTAAAATTCGGAGCGATGGAAGAAGCGCTTGAATGTTTGCATGAAATGGCCAGGGGCGAAGGATTCGGTGTAGATGTTGGCCAGGGAGTTCGCTGGCTTAAAGAAAAGTGGATTAAGGAACTTGGTGCAGATTCCAATTATCTTCAGGATATTGGGATGGAAGTAAAAGGGCTCGAGTTTTCCGAATATGTTTCTAAAGAATCCCTGGCCCAGCAGGCCGGTTACTCCATGGCTATCAAGGGCCCCCAGCACGATGAGGCCTGGCTCATCTTTATTGATATGGTCAATAACCAGATACCAACTTTTGAAGACAAGGCCGAAGCGCTCTATTATTTCCCCTTATTCAGAACCTGGTTTGGCCTGCTCGGGTTATGTAAAATTGTATGGAATGATGTTGCTCCTGGAGATAATAGTAAATATCCTCCACAGGAAGCAGCAAAAATACCTGAGCACGTTGAAAACTACTGGAAATTCTTCGAAGGCATGACCGGTAAAGAGCTGGATGAAGAAAAAATGCTTTTACAGTCAGAAAGGGTCTTTAACCTTCAGCGGATTATGAGCTACTACCTTGGCCACGGTACCAGGAAAGACGATATACCGCCACTTAGAGCTATCGGACCTGTCACTGAAGAAGAATATTTATCACGTGAAGAACGCTATGACAAGCAGATGAAAGAAGAAATTGGTATTGATCCTGCTAGAAAAACTGTTCAGGAAAAACTGGAAATCACTCGTGATCATCGCTACAAACAGTATAATAAGGTGCTTGATGCTGCTTACGAACGCCGGGGGTGGGATAATAATGGAGTGCCAACCCTGGAAAGAATTAAAGAGATAGGAATAGATATACCCGAAGTACTGGCCATGCTTGAAAATGGTAAAAGCTAAACCAGGAGAACATTTATGATAAAGGTGAACAAAAAGGAGACTGTTGAATGGCGTGAAGGGATGACAGTCCAGGATGTCCTGGATATTATGGGTTATATTTATCCACAAATAACAGTCACAGTAAACGGCCGGCTGGTGCAGCGTGAAGATTACCACACACACGAAATACCTGATGGCGCTGACGTAAATGTATTTCACCTTGCACACGGTGGTTAAATAACAATGGAGCAGCCATAAAGAACGATGGGTGAGCATCTTAGCAGTTCAAAAAAAATTAATTGCTATAACTGTCTTCATTATTACGTGACATGGGATAAAGATTTCCCAATGGGATGTAAGGCCCTTGATTTTAAAACCAGATATTTCCCTGCGCAGGTAGTTCAAAGGGCTTCTGGTATGCACTGCTATTACTTTAAAAGCAAATTAGCTCCCTAACCTGATATTTTATAGAATAGCATACATTAAATAAGACTCAGAAGGAAAAAAGGGTTAAACAGTAAACGGCGGGAACTTAAGTTCCCGCCGTCTCTGCATTTAATGGTGGTGAGCCATCCAGGGTTCGAACCTGGGACACCCTGATTAAAAGTCAGGTGCTCTACCAACTGAGCTAATGGCCCATTATTGGTGGAGAGGACTGGATTCGAACCAGTGAAGGCGCTGCCAGCAGATTTACAGTCTGCCCCCTTTGGCCAACTTGGGTACCTCTCCACGTTTGCTCATGGAGCCGACGAAGGGAATTGAACCCCCAACCTGCTGATTACAAATCAGCTGCTCTACCGTTGAGCTACGTCGGCCAAACAATCTTACCCCCAAAGCAGTTTATAGTATAGCCTATTTTAAATGAAACGTCAACATAACAGAAGCAGTATTTTTGCATTTATCGTAAGAAAATTTTATAATGAAATAGTGGTATATTTGCTTAATTTAAGGGGGAAACCAGTTGAAGAACATTAAGGTTGCTATTATTGGAGGAACAGGAGTTTACAACCAATCGTTACTTAAAAATGAAAAAGATATAACTGTAGATACCAGTTATGGTACTGTTACTTTAAAACAGGGTGACTATAAGGACAGAATTGTATTTTTTATGCCACGCCACGGGGGAAAACATTCTGTTCCACCTCATCTTGTAAACTACAAGGCAAACATTGCAGCGCTAAAGCTGCTTGATGCAGATGCTGTTATTGCTACTGCCGCAGTTGGAACTTTACGCAAAGATATGCCCCCAGGAAGCAGGGTAGTAATTGATCAGTTTATAGATTTTACAAAATCAAGGGATCTTACTTATTATGAAGGAAATAATGGTTTTGTTGTTCATACAGATTTTACAAACCCCTATTGTCAGCAGGTTAGGGAGGAAATATTACTGGCAGGAAAGATACTTGGTCAGGAGCTTGTCGATGGGGGATGCTATGTTTGCTGTGAGGGGCCACGTTTTGAGACCCCTGCAGAAGTAAAAATGATTTCTTCCTGGGGTGGCGACCTCGTTGGCATGACAAACATACCAGAAGTAGTCCTGGCCCGTGAAGCCGGGCTATGCTATGCAACTATTGCCCTACCTACCAATTATGCAGCAGGGTTATCAGAAACACCACTGACACATGAAGAGGTGCTTGAAGAGATGGATAAAACAAAACCTGAACTCGATCGTCTGCTTGCAGCGTGTATTGAGACTGTTAAAGCGGATAGAGACTGTACCTGCAGGGAATCGGGCAAACATTGGCCAGGAGCATAACTAAATGGAATATAAAAAGATAGTTGACACTTTATACTGGGATAATGATTCACTATATTTATTAGATCAACGATTCCTGCCGCATCGGGTAGATTATCGTTGCTGCCGGACTTACAGGGATACCGTAGATGCAATCAAAGAAATGTCGGTTAGGGGGGCACCGGCAATTGGTATCAGCGCTGCTTTCGGGATGGCTTCTGCAGCACGCGAGTCGCTGCAGAAGGGATATAATACGGTTCAAATGCTTTCCTTCCTGGAAGAAGCCGCTGCCGAGCTTAACAGGGCAAGGCCAACTGCTGTTAATCTTTATTGGGCTATAAAACGTATAGAAAATATATTACAGGACAACCTTGAGTCAGAACCCGCGGCAATATATAAAGCTGTTCTAAGTGAAGCTAAAATAATGCATGAAGAAGATATTAAAAACAACAGGTTGATTGGTGCACACGGTAATAACCTGGTACCCTCGAAAGCTTCCATCCTTACTCACTGTAACGCGGGCGCACTGGCAACAGGTGGTTATGGAACCGCACTGGGAGTTATCCGCGCTGTATTTGAAAGTGGTAAGGATATTCATGTATTTATTGATGAAACAAGGCCACTTCTTCAGGGGGCAAGAATAACGGCATTTGAATTAGAGCAGGAAAAGATTCCCGCTACCTTGATTACAGACAGCAGCGCCGCTTACCTGATGTCCAGGGGAGAAATTGATTTAGTAGTTGTAGGTGCAGACAGGATAGCTGCAAATGGTGATGTGGCAAATAAAATAGGGACATATAACCTTGCCGTACTTGCAGCATACCATGAACTGCCATTCTATATTGCAGCTCCACTTTCAACTATTGATCCTGAAATTGACTCCGGTAGTGATATAATAATTGAAGAACGTTCAGGCAGTGAAGTTACCGGTTTTGGTGAATGCTGTGTTGCGCCCCAGGGAATAGCTGTACTAAATTATGCCTTTGATATAACACCAGCAAACCTGATCACTGCTATTGTCACAGAAAAAGGTATTATTTCAACTCCGGATAGAAACAAGATTAAGTCACTATATTAAAGTAATAAAAAGTTTTCCGTTGTTCAGAAATATGGGGGGAGGATTATTAAATGAGTAAAACAATTATTAAAGGGGCAGTTATTGTTACCCTTGATGATAGCAGGCCAGATAATTTTCGGGGCGATATTGTAGTGAATGGAACGGTAATTGAAGCAATTACCGAATACCCGCAGAAATTTGAAAACGGACCCTTTGAGAAGGTTATTGACGGAAGCAGCTATATTGTTATGCCTGGACTGGT
>SKWE01000078.1 GCA_007129055.1 Syntrophomonadaceae bacterium | reverse complement strand
TGATTATTAGAATATTCACCTTAATATATTACTTCAACGTCTAAACCCTAATTCCTTTTTTGTTTCATATAATAGAAGATTTATTCATTTTCATAACGCAATACCTTGTTTTCCCAGGTGCGAATCATGATATAGTCTTTTCCACTGCTAACAAGGTATTCAGGCAGCATGGGCGTTTTGCCCTGTCCCAGGGGAGCATTTACCACAAAAGTCGGTATAGCCAGGCCAGATGTATAGCCACGTAGTTTTTCCATGATTTCAATTCCTTCTTCAACTTTTGTTCTGAAATGAGACGTCCCTTTAACTGCTTTCGCATGAAATATGTAGTATGGCCTAACCATGATCTGCAGCAGGTCCTGGTTTAGCTTCCTGATAACAAAGGGATCATTGTTAACTCCCTTTAAGAGCACTGTTTGATTACCCATGCTAACACCAGCCCTGGCCAGCTTAAAACAGGCCTCCTGTGCCCTGGGGGTAACTTCCTGGGGGTGATTGTAGTGTGTATTGACATAGAGAGGCAGATGCTTTGAAAAGATGTCGCAAAGCTCGTCATCTATGCGTTGGGGCATAGTTACGAGGGTTCTTGAACCAAAACGTTTAATTTCAATGTGTGGAATTTTGTCAAGCTCGTCCAGCAGCCAGGCTATGGTCTGATTATCGATCATAAAACCATCTCCACCTGTTAACAAAATATCCCGCACCTCTTCATTTTTGCGTACGTAATCCAAGGCTTCTTCAAGATGTTCCTTAGGGGTAGCAAGGTCTTTTTCACCGATCGATCTTCTGCGCTGGCAGTGCCTGCAATACATTGCACACTGGTTTGTTACCTTGATTATAAGGCGATCTGCATAGCGGCGGGTAATAGCGGGTGTGGGAGAAGTATACTCTTCACCCATGGGATCATCGTATCCGCAATGATCGAGGTGCTCATGAATAGAAGGTATGCACTGTTTCTTGACAGGGTCATCCGGGTTATCAGGATCGATTAAACTAAGATAATAGGGTGAAACTGCCCAGCGGTACTGGGAACCTGTTTTTTCAATCTCCTCTATTTCCTTATTTTCAAGAGGTAAAAGTTGTTTTAAAACATCTACAGTGGTAATCCGGTTTTTTAATTGCCAACGCCAGTTATTCCAATCTTCTTCTGAAGCTTTAAAAAAGTCTTTAACCCTTTTCTGTGTCTCAAGTATTTCCTGCCAGCGGTTAAAGCCTGTGGGAATTGTTTTTAGGGCTTCACGATAATCCGCAACAGCCTCTTTTAAAACTTCAGCTCTCTGCAGGGCAATTTCCTGTTTTTCTTTAATGCTTTTTTCGTCTGTCATTATTTAATGAATCCCTCCAAAAGTAGAAATTTTCTTTTTAAGTATACTGATTATAGATTTTTATGTCAAAAAAGAGGCCTCCGTTTTCACGAAAACCTCTTTTTTAATCAATAGTATAAAATGCCTGTTTCTTTAAGGTGTTTTATCCCAAAAACCGGTCTTTGCATTACCTCTTTGCATTTTCGTCGATTCCCAGAGATCTGCATAACCGATTATTAAGACATTTTCTTCTATAAAGGTAGTACCTCCGGAAGCATAATCAGTGCTCTTTCTTGTAATTCCACCGGTATTTTTGATATGAGAGTTTGCCCTTAAATACTCTCCCTCTGATGTCTTTGTAGAAGCAACGTTTTTCTTGATGTAACCGGTTTCTCCGGGGTTCATTTCTATGCCGGCGTAAATCTCTGAATCATTGGCAACAACCTTGCTTTCAATACGCATATTCTGCTTGGAATCACTAAATTCAGCGTATATCCTGTTAATCAGGTTGTCGTAATAATCATTAATTGCCTTCATGCGCCTTTCATATTCAGAAATTGGGTAACCTGGGTTTTCCTGCACCATCCTATTAAGCTGTGCTATTTCCCTGGTCCTGTTAGCCTCAGCCTGGGCTATAGTTTCCCTCTCTATCCGGGCCAGTTCCAAAGAATTGTCTGCAAATGTACTACCTGAAAGGTGCAAATCAATATTTGTAGTTACACCGGTTGCATCGCCTTTCGTGTGGACATAATGGTAACCTCCCGCAGTTCCCATTCCCTGCGCCCTGAAAAAGCCAGAACCGTCAAAGGTGTTAAATTCCTTTTCATGGAATACTCTACCCATGTAAGCAAACATCGTTCCGGTATACCTGTATTCCCTTGGACTAAAAACAGTAACTTCTTCGGGGTCCTCTTCTCCATTATTATCCTGCGCAAAGGCTGGAACTGCAAAAACAAGAGAAAGCAAGAGGATAAATACTAATAAACTAATCCCCTTTTTCATAAAACGGGCACATCCTTTCGGTTTAACAATAAATGATTCTTCGATTTCGGACAGCACCTCCTTCATATAAGCGGAATTAACCGCCATAATAAGTGGTCGGAGCGATAGGATTTGAACCTACGACCTCTTGACCCCCAGTCAAGCGCGCTACCAAACTGCGCCACGCCCCGATGTTAATAAATCGCTATGTAAACTATCCTGTAAGCCTTTACCTATTTTAAAATAATAGTGATTAAAAGTCAATTCAATTGTTTTAGGGTTATTTTCGGTATAGCCCTTGCAGCAATTATAACTGTAACGCATCTTCCTGGCTTTCATCCTTAAAGGAACGGCAGAAGAAAAGTCTTACCTGAAAATGTTAAATCTTAAAATAGCTAAAAAGCTGCCCGAAATTGATCCCGGCAATTATCTTATTACTATACAGACCATATAACTGCCTGTTACCTTCTTCAAGATGGTATGATTTTATACCGTGTGAAATTGATAAAAATGTTTCAATATAAGCGGCTAACTGATCACAGGCCTTAATAATTTCCCCATCAAGCGGTGAATAGATATCCTCATTATATTTATTATTAATCTCATCTGAACTTACTGTTTTAATTTCACCGTTACTTACTATTTTGCCCATAAATTCATTTTCCGTAAAATATTTAAGTTCCTGGTGCCAGCTTGCGGGCAGCAGGGGAAATATTCTCTCCTCCAATTGTCTGTGTTCAATATCTTTAATAATCTCATCGAGGCCGGCAACAGATCTTTTTACCGGAGAAACAATGTCCCGCGTCAATACTTCCGGCAAATCATGAAACAGGGCAGCAAAGTAATTATTATAGATTCTTTTATGGCAGGCATCAACTTCCAGGGAGCAAAGATAGCTCATCATTGCCACAATTAACATGTGCCCCATTACAGACGTTTTAGGAACTCTTGGAGACTGGGCCCAGCGCTGCTGAAATCGCAGCTGTCCTACAAGGTCAAGAAAGTTGCTTGTTTTTTTACCAAGGGCAAGCTTCTGTACTCCTGCAAGATCATAGTGCTCCTCTATCTGGTTGGCTATGGCAGACCTTGTATCTTCAAGGCCGTATAACCCCTCATTTAAGCGATATATTATTTTAAATTCCCAGTTGGTAGCCAGGTAGTGAGCTGCTCTCAGGATTCTTTTCTCCAGCAGATTCTGATCCTGTGTAAAATAATAGTGTTCCATAAGTGAAGGGAAATCCCGTTTTAAATCGCTAATTTTATCCTTTAACCTGTCCAGTACCCACCTGTTTAACTGGTCTCCTTTTTCAGCCATCAGTCGATAATAAACTGGAGGCTTTATATCTGTGAGGACAATGCGGTGCAAAAATTCGAAAAGACCGCCTTCAATTAATCCAGCCCAGTTAATTTTAGCTCCGCGATCTGCTTCCTCAATCTTGGCCAGAACGTATGCATAGACCATTTTGTGGGCCTGTTTGTCAAGTTCTGTAAAGTGTTCAGGACGAATATGATCGTTCCATCGTTGTATGCTTGCTGCTTCGAATAGCAGCTCGAACAACTCTTTTCTAATCATCAGTTCACGACCCTTCTCCCAAAACATTATTTTAGCTGCATTACTACCCTAACTCTTACTCCCCAGCTTAGACTCTGTCCCTTTTATTAATCTTTCAATATTTTGTTTATGCCTGATACAAACCAGCAGGGCTGTAACTAAACCAAAAGCGATATAGTAAAAATCAAAACCGAACAACCAAAACAAGACGGGAACCAGGCATGACCCAATTATTGAGGCAAGCGAAACATAGCGGGTAAATCCAATGATTATTGCGGCGACGGCTGCAAGAATCAATGTGATCTGCCATGAGAGCGCTATCAGCACTCCAATGCCGGTAGCAGCGGCTTTTCCGCCTTTGAATCTTAAGAAGATGGGAAAGCTATGCCCGACCATTGACATTAACCCGGCAACCAGGTACACTTCTGGCTGCCCGCTTAGCAATTTTGCCAAGATAACCGCGGCAAACCCCTTCAAAAGATCAAGAGCAAAAACCGGTAAGGCAGCTTTCCAGCCAACCACCCGCAACACATTTGTCGCTCCTATGTTTCCACTTCCCTGGCTCCTGATATCCGATTTAAGAAAGACACGGGATATAATATAGCCGAAAGGCAGAGAACCGATGAGATATGCTGCTGTCCAAATTAAGACTGTCATTTTACTCTCCCCTTCGCACTCTCCGATTAAACTTAATTCTAATTGGTGTTCCCATGAAATCAAAAGCTTCACGTATCCTGTTTTCCAGGTAGCGTTTATAGGAAAAATGGATCAGCTCTGGCTCATTTGAAAAAAAGACAAATGTTGGCGGTTTAACCTGCGGCTGCGTACCGTAAAATATTTTTACCCTTTTCCCTTTAACATTTGGCGGCGGGTTTACAGCCAGGGCATCTTCAAGCAGTTCATTTAAAAGCGCAGTTGCAATACGTTTGTGCTGCTCCTGCCAGACCTTGACCAGTATTGGGAACAACTTGTCAAGGCGCCTGCCGGTCAGGGCTGATATAAACTCGACCGGCGCATAGGGAACAAAATTAAACTGCCTTGCAATATTCTGCAGTTGTTTTTCCCTGGCCTCTTCGTCACCCTTTTTTAAATCCCACTTGTTAACAGCAACTACAAGTCCCCTGCCTTCCTGTTCGACAAAACCTGCAAGCCGTTGATCCTGCTCCGTAATTCCATCTTCGGCATCAAGAACGAGAAGTCCAATATCTGCTCTTTGGACTGCCTTCAAAGATCTTAGAACACTATAATACTCCACTGAATCTTTTACCTTGCTTTTTCGCCTCATTCCGGCGGTATCGATCAACACATAGGGCTGTTCTTCAAAATAAAAAAGTGTATCAACTGCATCCCTGGTTGTTCCGGGTAGATTACTGACTATAACTCTATCTTCACCAAGCAGCTTATTGATTATTGATGATTTGCCCACATTTGGACGCCCGATCACTGCTATCTTTATCGCGTTTTCAGGATAGAGGCCATCTAAAGAAACTTCACCTGGCAGCATATCGCATATGGCGTCAAGTATTTCTCCTGTTCCTCTCCCATGAGCAGCGGAAAGCGGCATGGGTTCACCAAAACCAATACTATAAAAGCCATACACATTTTCTTCTGAGCCATGAAAATCGAGTTTATTAACAACCGGCAAAACACTTTTCCCGCTTCTTCTAAGCATATCTGCTATTTCCTGATCAAGCGGAGTAAGCCCATCTC
>SKWE01000111.1 GCA_007129055.1 Syntrophomonadaceae bacterium | reverse complement strand
CAGGTTTTGGCCGGTGGTGATGTTTATCCCGCTCTTGAGACAGGCCAGATTGACGCCGGTGAGTTCAGCTCTCCAATTGTTAACTATACCTTAGGTTTCCATGAAGTAACCGACTATTTTACAGGTCCTGGATTCCATCAGCCCACATGTCTCTTCGAGCTAACTCTCAACCTGGATTCCTGGAACGCTCTTCCTGCTGACCTGCAGGCTATCGTAGAAGCAGCTACTTACAGGACCACTTTGGATATGTGGACCAAGGATGTTGTAGAGGGCAAATGGGTTCTCAGGGAATGGCAGGAAACCCACGGTATGACTCCGATTTACATGAGCGATGAAGCACAGCTTGAGTTCAGAAGGCAAGCCTGGACCTTCATTGATAATGCAGTGGCAGGCGATCCCCTGAACCAGGAAATCTGGAACAGCGCCCGCAATTTCTATCTTGAGTTTATTGAATACGATGAGTTTATGAATCCGCACCGTATCATACCGGAAGAGTTCCAGTTGCCGGAAGATCGTAAACTGAGGTAACCTGTTTAATTTACAGGAAATAGTAAGCCGGGAAGAGCAAGCCCCTTTTGCCCTCTTATCTAAAGGCTACCGGGGCAGCTCTTCCCGAATCTTTAATGAAAAATGCAGATCAAGCTTGAAGAAGGCAGGTGAGGTATTCTAAATGAGCATTTTTCACGGCGTTATTAAAGTAATTGATAAAATTAGCGAAATATTTATTAAGCTAGTTCAGTGGTTTGTCCTGTTTTTAATTATCACTTTGGTATATGAAGTATTCATGCGCTATGCTGTGGGTGCACCCACCCTGTGGAGTTATGATGTAACATATTTTTCAGCCAGCCTGTTTTTAGCTTTAGGTATGGCTTATACACTAAAAGAAGGCGGACATGTTAACATTGATATCCTCATTGAGCGGATGTCGATCAGGACCCGGGCAATATTGCTTGCAGCCTTTTACCTGATTCTATTTTTCCCCTTATGGGTTCTGATTCTTGATGCCTTCCTTCCAAACGTATTGTATTCCTGGGCAACTGGTGAAAGAGCCCGGGTAGGAAGCTGGATGCCGATTATTTATCCCTTCAAAACCTGGCTATTTGTCGGTGTAGCCCTGCTTACGCTGCAGGGTGTTTCTGAGTTTTTAAAGTTAATTTACATGGCTATCACCAATGAAGACAAGTATGTTGCGAAAAGTTCTTTGGAAAGAGTTCAGGAAGAAATTGAAGAAAAAGAAGCTCTCTTACAGGAAAAAACTGAAGAGGCAAGTAATGAATCGACGGAAGGAGGGACAGAATAAGTGAGCCTTGAACTTGTTGTAGTTTTGATGCTTGGAACTTTAATCTTTTTAATTGTCCTGGGCCATCCGATCGGTTTTGTCCTGGGCGGTGTGGCCACTTTATTTGGCCTTCTATTTATCGGCCCCCAGACATCGAATATTTTCTTCTTAAGGTTGATAGGCGCATTCCAGGAATATATTTTGATTGCCATACCCCTGTTTGTTTTTATGGGGATTATTATTGAACAGGCCGGAATTTCTACCAGGCTTTATGAGGCTTTAAGGATCATCATGGGACGTCTCAGGGGCGGCCTGGCGATTACTGCAGTATTTACCAGTACTATATTTGCAGCAGCAACAGGTGTTGTGGGCGCTGCTATTGTTACGATGGGTATTTTAGCCCTTCCTTCCATGGTTAAATATAAGTATGATTACGGTGTGGCTACAGGTTCCATATGTGCCGGTGGTACTCTTGGAATCCTGATCCCACCAAGTATTTTGATCCTGGTCTACGGCCCAACAGCAGGACTCTCTGTTGGAGCCCTGTTTGCCGGTGCATTTCTGCCTGGCATTCTGCTTTCACTGCTTTACATGCTTTATATCGGTATCAGATGTTATATTAAGCCGCAGGATGGCCCCGGCCTGGATGCTGAAGAGGTGAAAGATTATACCGCAAAAGATAAGTTAAGATTATTCTTAACCTCTGTATTACCGGTGCTTTTCCTTATCCTTGCTGTTTTGGGGTCAATTATTACCGGTCTCGCCCATCCGACAGAAGCAGCCGCAGTTGGAGCCCTGGCGGCAATACTCCTGGCGGCTGCTTACAAGAAGCTTAATTTCACCAATATTAAAGAAGCAGTTTTTAAAACGGTAAAAACCAGCTGCATGATCTACATGGTTTTAATCGGTGCCGGCTTCTTCACCGGTGTTTTTATGCGCATCGGCGGTGGCAGGGTTGTTACCGAGTTTGTTACCGGCCTGCCCTTACCGGACTGGGGTCTGCTGCTGGTAATGTGGTTAATTATCTTTATTTTGGGGATGTTTATCGACTGGATTGGTGTGGTAATGATTGCTGTTCCACTCTTTACACCGATTGCTGCCGAACTTGGATTCCCGCCAATTTGGTTTGCCATGATGTGTATCGTTTTAATGCAGACATCATTCTTAACTCCGCCTTTTGCCTATGCCATATTCTATGTCAAAGGTATTGCACCGCCGGAGATTAAAACCTGGGATATATACAGGGGAGTGGCGCCATTCGTATTAATTGTTTTTATCACCCTGTTTCTGATGGCAGTATTTCCTGACATTATCATGATTGTTCCGCGCTTAACAGGGCTTGTCTATTAACAGGTTGGAATAAGTTTAGCCGATATGAAACAGTTGATGATATAATAATTAGCAGGATTTTAGATTTAGCTGGGTTACCTTTGGAGGTGTAAATAATATGAGCAAAAATAATACTGACTACCATGTAGCAGGTGACCAGGAGGTGTTATACAAGAAAGTTGGCACGCGCAGGCTTTTTTCCAACCCTGATGCAGACGAAGCCAGGGAGCATTTCAAGTCGAAATCGCGACGCATGGTAGATAAAACTACTACCGTCAAGGATGCAGTTGCCAACCTGGTTAACGACGGTGATTACTTTGCTGCAGGCGGATTTGGCAGTAATCGTATACCGGCGGCAGTACTGCATGAAATGGTAAGGCAGAAAAAGAAAAACCTTGGGTTTGCAGGCCATACTTCAACCCACGACATGCAGATCCTGGTAGCCGGAAATTGTATAAACCGCTGCGATGCTGCATACGTGGTCGGCCTTGAAGCGCGTGGTTTATCAAAAAACGCCCGTAAAAGCTTTGAAAATGGAGAAATTGAAGCAACAGAGTGGAGCAATGCCACCCTTGCCTGGCGCTACAAGGCTGCTGCCATGGGCCTGTCATTTCTACCGGCCCGCAGTACCCTTGGCACCGATACAGCGAAATACAGCGCCGGTGTGGAAATGCCCTGCCCCTTTACAGGCAAACCGTATATTGCTGTTCCTGCGCTATATCCGGATGTGGCTGCAATCCACGTGCATCGCAGTGATATATATGGCAACTGCCAGATAAAGGGAATATCAGTTTCAGACCTTGATTTGGCACGGGCGGCGAAAAAGCTGATTATCACAACCGAACAAATTATACAGAACGACGAAATAAGAAGAGAACCGCATCTTACGGTTATTCCCTATTATGAAGTTGATGCTGTAATTGAAGTGCCCTACGGGGCTTATCCATCAAATATGGCCTACGAGTATTTCACAGATGAAGATCACCTGATGGAATGGCTGAATGTCGAAAAGGATGAGCAGGCCCTGAAGGAGTTTTTGGATAAGAACATTTATAACTGTAAAGACCACTGGGATTATCTTGAGGTTAATGGTGGGTTGGAGAAAATCAATCAATTGAGAATCCAGGAAAACTTATGCGATAAAGTATAACCCAAGGATAAATACCCGGTTAAGGAGTGAAGTTTATGAGCAACTATAACGGTATGGAACTAATGATTTGCCTCGCCTCCAGGTATCTTGAAAATGATGGCTCGGTGGTAGTGGGTACCGGTGCCCCCTGTGCGGCGGCCATGCTGGCGCAGAGAACCAGGGCTCCCAAATTGATGGTTATGTTTGAAGCTGGCGGAATTGGGCCCATATTACCTTCTATGCCTATTTCTGTTGGCGATTCGCGCACCTACTACAAGGGGCTTCTTACCACAAGCATGCCTGAAATAATGGAGACTTGCCAGCGCGGCATGGTCGATTATACATTCCTTGGTGGGGCACAGATCGATATGTATGGCAATATTAATTCAACGATCATTGGGGATTATGACCGTCCCAAGGTACGTTTCCCCGGTAGCGGGGGGGCCAACGATTTGGCTTCGCTATGCTGGCGGACAATGATGATTACACCGCAGGACAAGAATCGTTTTACCAACGATATTGATTTTATTACTTCTCCCGGCTTCCTGACCGGTAAAGGGGCTCGCGAGGCTGCAGGCCTACCCCCGGGAGGAGGGCCTTACAAGATCATAACCAACCTGGCAGTAATGGGTTTTGACGAAGAGACCTGCAGAATGAGGGTGGAGATGATCCATCCTGGCATAACCCGGGATCAGATTATTGAAAATACCGGTTTTGAACTTTTGTGGGCGCCTGAAGTATTAGAAAGTGAACCGCCCTCAGACGAAGAACTGGAAATATTGCGCACAGAAGTTGATCCACGACGGCTAATCATTGGCCGGGGGTAATATGTTGTATTAAATAATCAAACTATGTTAACCACGGAGTAAAGGAGGAACAGATTTGCTAAAAGATAAGGTAACCATTGTTACCGGGGCGGCCAGCGGCATTGGCCTTGCCACTGCTGAAGTTTTTGCAGAAGACGGCGCTAAAGTGGTTATGGCTGATGTGACCGGGGAAAAACTAAAAAAAGAAGCTGAAAGACTGGGACAGGATTACATAATAACTGATTTAAGCAAGCAGGAAGAGTGCCGGAAGCTGGCCGATTTTGCCCTGGATAAATATAAAAAGGTAGATGTGCTGATCAATGTGGCCGGAGTACAGACAGTATCGCCAATTGAAGATTTTCCGGAAGACCGGTGGTACTTTATGATTGATCTGATGCTGACAGCGCCATTTTTACTGACCAAGTATGTCTGGCCTTCGATGAAGGAGCAGGGTTGGGGCAGGATAATTCATCTGAATTCAGTACACGGCCTGGTAGCCTCAGAGTTTAAAGCAGCTTACATATCAGCCAAGCACGGGTTGGGCGGTTTAACTAAGACCACTGCCCTTGAAGGAGGTCCTTACGGAATTACCGTAAATTCTATTTGCCCGGCTTATGTTCGGACTCCACTGGTGGACAACCAGATAGCCGATCAGGCTAAGACTCACGGCATATCTGAAGAAGAA
The DNA here is from genome assembly GCA_007129055.1 of Syntrophomonadaceae bacterium. Taxonomy (GTDB): domain Bacteria; phylum Bacillota; class Dethiobacteria; order DTU022; family DTU022; genus SLQM01. Next base: position 325 of record SKWE01000111.1, on the reverse strand, counting down.
GTTGTAGAAAAGATCATGCTGGTGAAAGCATCTGTGAAGAAATTAATAGAGCCCAGGATGATAGGCGATGTAGCCAAGTTTTTATGTTCCGATGCAGCGGCGCATATATCCGGTTCCATGTTTACAATAGATGGTGGCTGGACTGCCAACTAGGTAAATGAATTAAAGTTACGGTTAAGGAAAGTTTATGCATGCTCTTCATGTGTGTAACTTTCCTTTTCCATAACCCAAGCCAACTTGTGCTCTAGTAAAGCAATAGATTGAAATATTTTTAAGGCGGTGCAAAACAGATGAGTGATTACCGGCCGGTTAACATGGAAATTGT